>NZ_CM001773.1:3256557-3362778 GCF_000314895.2 Providencia sneebia DSM 19967
ACCTTGAATTGCATTTGGCGGTAAATTARCTGTATTACTCACAAGCGCAGGCGGTCGTTCTAACTTAATGGCGCTATTCACTAATTCATATCTGTCTGGTCTCTCCATTACAGTCTTGCGTACAGAAGAATCAAAAGACATAAATTCAATACTCGCATCAATAAGCTTGATCGGCGGGATGCTCACAGGGTGCTGATGCGTGAAATACAATTCATTGATTGTGCAACTTTCATATTCATAGACTTACCATCTGATATCCAACAACCATTTACAGGTAGCTGTGACCAGTCACGCTTTTGATAAGGCTCTAATGATGTTGCTGTAGATCCTGTAATGCGTCCTCTCATACGTTCACGTTTTGGCATTTTATTCATCTCTCGACGAATAGCGTCATAACTTGGCACTGCTGAAAGCATGGCTGGCTCATCTTGATAGTGTTCTTCCCAGTCTTTACAAAATTTGCGGTAGCATTCTTTCATGCTAAAACCTTGTGTATCACGCCAATGAACAAGAAAAGCAGGAAGCCAAGCAACCTGTTCAGGTTTGCGTGCTTTATGATGACCAGGAGCTAATAACGCCAAACGTTCAGCACTATTACTTGTTGATTGATATACCGTTACCCACTCTTGCAGTGAGCGAACACTAATACCTTTGCGGCTCTTGCCTTTGCGGGCATTTGCGGCATCAGCGGCACGCTGTAGGTGTGTCGGCAGAGCATGATCACGCGATTGCTCCGATATCATTTTGACTGCTGCGGTCCTGCTCGAACCCAATCGAATCAGTTTCAAAACCTCTTGAGCCAGCATTGCACGCGCATCAGCGATATCTTTTTGATTTCCAGTTAATTCTCCTACTTTACGGTCAAGTAATGCAGGGCATTGACGCATAAGATTTAAATCAGTTGCTAATTGTGTTGAACGTGGTGTTTTAGTTTCACTTGGCTCAACAATAACAGGTACTTGCGTTTCTAATGCTTGAGCATAAAAACGCGATTTAATGATTTCCTGAATATGCTCAGGGAAACAATCAATGTGATACTCAAATGCTTTCGTACCATCACGACGACGGCGGTAATTCTCGTTTTCACCAGAATACTTATCGAGGCGACTACGAATATTTTGCAAGCGCGTCGGAAAGTCCGGTAATCCAACGCATTCTTTAGCGGCAAGCCAAATAGACATAATTCACCTAATCAAGCTGTTTTGAGGTTAGAGAAATGAGGCGTTTGTTGATAACGACTCGGCCAAATAATTGAAGGGTCAATTCCAATCACCCCCGCAATGATCTCTTCGACTTTAGGATAAGAACGATAGAAGACATTGCGCATGGTTCCTGTCTTTAAACCGTGTTCAATTTCCAATGAGGATAAATCCACTCCACGCTGCTCAAGTGCGGTATAAATCGCTTTACTTGACCAGTCATGACCTTCGCGCACAAAAAAATGTGTCAAATCTTGCCTAGAAAGCTGCATTATGTGATCCTCTAATGTTTTATCGAATCCGATAACCTAAAACGGTTATCGATATTGATGATACCAAACGGAACAATAATCCGATTGCAAGTTTTTTATCGGATTATTATTACAGTCGATGAAGATTCACATATACATGAGGTTTCCTTTCTATGTCAGACAGTTACAACGAAAAGTCCGATGATAAGTCAAAAATCCGAGATCGGATTATTAGCACAACATCAATAATCCGCTTTGGGGAGCGATTGAAACAAGCTATGAATGGTATGACTAATGTTGAGTTAGCCAAAAGAACGGGAATGTCGGAAGCCACAATAAGAAAGTATATTGCTGGTAAGATATTTCCTACTATAGATAGTTTAGCCATTGTAGCAGACGCTTGTGGGGTTTCTTTTGCTTGGTTAGCTTTTGGTGATACGCATGATACGAACAATAATTCAAGCAATAACGTCTTAAAAGACGATTTTAACAAGGAGCTATTAACAGCCTTTAATCGCTTATCTCCAGCAGAAAGAGAGCTTATCGTTAATTATATTTATAGAGAGGGGATAAATAACCTAGTTAGAATCGCGGCCAATCATAGTCCCTGCATAGATAATGAGGCGATGCTTCCTATCGTTGACTCCCTTCCACTTCGGCCTTTATTGAAGAATGCAATTAAGATCGGATTAACTAATAATGGCGAGTATGACAGAGAGATTTTGCGCGTTCTTGAGGAAATCGAGTCCAGAAATTCAAAAGCTGAACTAAAAGATAAGAACGTGGGATGATCACTTTTAATCATCCCATAAAAACCGAAAAGAAAATTTTTTTCTTTCCTTTGGCGGTTTTTTAACACTAGCCAGGAAAATATTATTTTTATTATTATTCATTATGTTACATAAAAAAGACCGAAAAGAAAGAAAAGAACCTATTGGTTCTTTTGGCGCAAGGGAAAAGAAACCTAGTTAACCATTAAAAATATGCTGTAACCCTTGTTTAAAAGCCTTTTAAAACCTCCTCAAATACCATTCAAAATAGTGCGAAAAATAGCGCGTTTTTTCCTATTTTTCCTCAAAATTGGCGCGGTAGTGCAGAATCGATGAATTGCCGCTAAAGCCAGATATATCAAGGCGCGTCGCCTGACCTCACCTTAACTTTAACAGTGCAGAATTGAATACCCCCCCACATTAAGATGATAAAAATTAAGTTATTCTGTTGGATTTATCTTTTGATAGGCGATATATAGCAGAAGTTATTAAGAATGAAGTCGCGTTGTAGGTAGGTAAAAGTAGCCAACATACCCACAACGTGAAATATAACGAATAATCAGAGGCGCTGACGGCCAGCAAGAGAATGGGACAACGTGGTGCCATCAACCATTTCAAGTTCACCACCAACCGGTACGCCATGAGCAATACGGCTAGCCATCACCCCATATTGAGCGCACATTTGCCCAATATAATTTGCGGTGACTTCACCTTCCACTGTTGGATTCGTTGCCAGTATCACTTCTGTAATCGTTTCTGACGCAAGCCGCTCTTCAAGCCTATCCAGACCTATATCCATAGGGCCAATTCCATCAAGTGGCGATAAATGCCCCATCAAGACAAAATAGCGACCTGAAAATTGTCCAGTTTGCTCAATGGCATAGATATCCGCTGGACTTTCAACCACGCAGATTAAACCATTTTGTTGGCGACGAGGATTTTCACAGATATTACAAATATCCTGCTCTGTAAAAGTGCGACAATCTCGACAATGGCCAATTTCTGACATGGCGCGAGTAAGGGATTGAGCTAAACGCATTCCCCCACTGCGGTCACGTTGAAGCAAATGAAATGCCATGCGTTGTGCTGATTTAGGCCCAACACCGGGGAGGCAACGCAGTGCCTCCATCAAAGTCTCAAGAAGCGGACTTGTTTGCATTAGAATGGCATCTTAAAGCCTGGTGGCAACTGCATTCCGCTAGATACTGCTGCCATTTTTTCTTTCTGAGTTTCTTCGATACGACGAGCTGCATCATTGAATGCCGCAGCAATCAAGTCTTCCAGCATATCTTTATCATCTTCAAGAAGGCTAGGATCAATTTCAACACGGCGGCAGTTATGTGACCCATTGATTGTAACTTTAACTAGACCCGCTCCTGATTCACCAGTTGCTTCTAGATTGGCAATCTCTTCTTGAACCTTTTGCATTTTGTCTTGCATTTGTTGGGCTTGCTTCATCAGATTACCCAAACCACCTTTACCAAACATAGTTATCTCTCACAACTTGGGCTACAACTCATATAATGAGGCTGTAGCGTTAAACGGGGCGAATACTCTCTTCGTCTAATTGCGCATCAAACATTGAGCGCAATCTTTGAATCGTTTTATCCGCAATAATAGACTGACGAGCTTGCGCCAGTTTTTCTTCATAAATCGCCTGTCGCCATTCAAGCGGTGTTTTAACCGATGTATTATCATCTTGAATGATTTTCAGTTCAACAGGATGACCATAATGTTGAATTAACGCGTTTTGTAAAGCCTCTTGAGCTGCGGGCTTATTAAGATGACGTTGCGTTTGTCTCAAATGAAGAATAATTTGAGAGTCATCCATTCTTTCTATATATGAATTCAAAGCCAATTGTTCAACCAGCTTTGGAATATTTAATTGTGCTATTTCAGCTGACCAGCTATCTCTTTCTCGCGACTCTTCAATAATTTTGGCTGCCAATTCAGGTGTTTTTTCATATTCTAAAGCGTCTTTAATCTCTTTCGGCGTTGTGACAACCTCTTTGATGATGGTATCTTCAGATTGAGGTCGCCATTGATATGCTTTAGGTTTTGCATTTTTTTTAGGCTCAGACGCCCGGTTTTCAATGCTTTTTTGATATGAACTGGTCACAGCTGCCAGTCGCTCAAGCGCTGACATCGCCGGCTTAGCCTTTTCAGACGCGGCCGGCTTATGCTTTTTTACATTAGTATCCTCGTTTTGTGAGGATTTCAGCTCTTCCCTTGCTTTTAATAACTGCAATGTTGGGCTATTTTCAGCAAGTGCCACATTCTCAGTTGCAGAAGCAGATGAAACCGTTGGGGCTGCTATCGATTTTTTTGTTGGCATAACAGGCTCTGGCTTAGAAAATGCAACGGGTGTCACAACTTCTTCTATCACCTTTTTGGGATGAAAAGCTAAAGCGCGTAACAATGCCATTTCAACGCCCATGCGCCGCTCTGGAGCATAAGATAACTCTTTACGACCAACTAATAATGTTTGGTAAAACAGTTGCAGATCCGCAGGAGAAATCAAACGAGCAATTTGCCTGATCCGCCCTTCTGTTGAAGACGGGTCATTCTCTTTCGTTGCTGGCAATAATTGGATCATAGCGATGCGGTGTAAAATTGATAAAATTTCCACCAGCAAATTTTCCCAATCGGCACCACGAACAGCTGCCTGCTCTACCTCAGACATAACAGCAAGGCCATCGGCACGAACAAGAGCTTCAATAATCGCCAAAGGTTGCTCATCATCCAAAGTACCTAACATCTGACTAACGATGTCTGCCGTCACTTGCCCTTGCCCCATAGCGATTGCTTGGTCAGTCAGGCTAAGTGCATCACGCAAGCTACCATCTGCTGCACGAGCAATTAATTGGCGAGCACGATTATCATGCTCAATTTTTTCAGCATCTAAAATATGCTCAAGCTGTTCACTAATTTGCGTCACATCTAAGGCTTTTAAATGAAATTGCAAACAACGCGATAAAATCGTAACAGGTAATTTTTGCGGATCAGTTGTTGCAAGTAAAAACTTCACATGCTCAGGCGGTTCTTCTAGGGTTTTTAAAAGTGCATTGAAACTGTGGCGCGAAAGCATATGCACTTCATCTATCAGATAAACTTTGAATCTGCCTCTTGCTGGAGCATATTGCACGTTATCCAATAGTTCTCGAGTATCTTCAACTTTTGTGCGTGATGCCGCATCAATTTCAATTAAATCAACAAAACGGCCTTGTTCTATTTCAAGGCAATTAGCACATTTACCACAAGGCGTCGCAGTGATCCCCGTTTCACAATTTAATCCTTTCGCAAACAAACGCGCAATTGTTGTTTTACCAACACCACGAGTGCCAGAAAAAAGATAGGCATGATGAAGCCGTTGGTGCTCTAAACCATTGGCTAATGCGGTCAAAACATGTTTTTGACCAACAACATCTGAAAATTTTTGGGGGCGCCACTTACGGGCAAGTACCTGATAGCTCATGAATTATGCAGTTTTCAAACAAGGTGATAGTACCATGCTATCACAGCCTCGACCTTTACCGCGAGACTGTAATAAAAATAGTAGGAGAAATAAAACTAGTGACCAGGAAATTCAACTAAACTAAATGAATGAATACCTTCAGCTTCTAGGCGCTCAACGCCACCTAAATCCGGTAAACTAATAATAAAAGCAGCATCAACAATGCTTGCGCCTAGCTGTTTAATCATTTTAACTGTTGCATCGATAGTGCCACCCGTTGCTAGCAAATCATCAACGACTAAAACATTATCTTCAGGTTGAATGCTGTCTTTATGGATCTCTAACGTATCTTGGCCATATTCGAGATCATAAGTCATGCTCAGTACTTCGCGTGGCAACTTACCTTTTTTACGCACAGGAACAAAACCAACGCCTAAACGTAAAGCAACCGGAGCGCCGAACAAAAAGCCACGAGCTTCCGTTCCAACGATTTTCGTTACGCCTTTATTCTGATAATGTTCAACCAGCAAATCAATCGTTGCCTGATATGCCGCAGGATTATTTAACAATGTGGTAATATCGCGAAATAGCACCCCTTCTTTTGGGTAATCAGGGATAGTTGCGATACTTTCTTTAATTAATTGCAGTTGTTGCTCTCTAGCAGTCATAATAAGTGCCAATCAAATAGTAAAAACGAAAGGGTAGAATCTATTTAAAGTACCATAAAATTGCAATAAGAAGCCGACAATTTACGCTAAGTTTAGTTGCTTAATATCAATACGCCATAATTTTTCACATAATTGAGAAGAAAAATGAAAGTACAGGCTCTTTTAGATGCGCTAAAAACGCAAATTGATTTATTACAAACGCGAATAGCACCAATCGCAGATCAAGAGTTTTCACATTCTCGTTTTGATAGGCAACTTTTTAGCCGTAAATCGACACATCTTGGCGATTGTCAAAAAGAGCTATTGAAATTATATGATCAACTTTGTCACAGTGTTTCGCTTAATCATAAAGAACAAGTTAATTTTTTAGCGACTAAAATAACCAATCAAATTCAGGCGCTTTCCCGCGAGTTATCAACACAATCACTTCGCAAAAAAGAAGATGAATATCGAGAAAAGAAAGAGCAAATAGATTTATATGAACGGCTCGTTCAACATCAAGATTTCGAACGTCGTTTGCTCGCAATGCTCAATGAACGCGAATTACAGTTAACAAATTTAACTGATCATACTAAACAACATCAGTACCAAAAAGAAATTGCAACATTAGCCGGTCGATTATATCGCTGCCGCCAAGCTTTAGTTCGAATAGAAAAAGCCATTGAACATCAGGAAAGTCAGTTTTTAGAATAAAAATAAGGCAATGCTTATTAATTGAACATTGCCTTATCATTAACTAACAATAATTTTCAATTAGTTATTTTTTAACAACCAACTTGATAAAATAACTACATACAATCGCGAAAGCACCACCAATTAATGTATCAATAATCCGTTCAGCTAAAAGATGATAGTTGGTATTATCAAAGTAAATTGACATTTCCAGTAGCGAAAGTACCAAGCCTGTAATGCAAAATGATCCAAATATATTATTATTTTTAGTATTACTAATTGGGATTAAAAATGAGAATAACAAAATATAAGCAAAACCTATGTACGGCATAACCTCAGAAATATTGAACGAAAAATAGATCATTAAAACAACAACTAATGTGCCAATCACCCTATCTCTAGTGAGTCTGACAATACTTTTTAATGCGGGATTCAAAACAAAAATAAAGGTTAATGGTGCCCAGAAAAAGTGATCTGTATTGATTGCTTTTGATGATAAAACACAAAGCAACAATCCAATAGAATAAATTGATGATTGATAGACTAAATCAGAATTTATTCTATTTCTTTTAATAAGAATATATTTTCTAATTTGGTGAAATTTGATTTTTTGTCTACGACTAATGCTATAACAAAATAGTAAGGTAACAATTGTCCCGATAAGTAATCCAACAACTAGACCATCAAAACTCGATTTATTTAATGTTGCTCCTATAATAAAGAAAATCATAAAATATTTTATTGATATATCTAAAGATGAGTCAACAATATAAAATTGATAATAAACAAATGGAGAAATTATTAGGATTAAGAAGAACAGATAACTAAAGCCAAAGTAATGCCCTAATGCTGCGCCTAAAAATACAAATAAAGAGCATAAGAATGAGTAGGCGATATTTTTATATTGATTAGCTTTATTGAAAATATTATAGCCATGCAGAGTTGATAATGAACTCCACAATGTTGCGTCGATACCTGCAACGCTATAAGTGATGATAAAGCTCATCACTACACATAAAGTTAGATAAAAGCTCTCTGAAAATTTAGTCACCGAACTCACCATCACCAGTTAAACTTAATAATAAAAACCAACACATTAGCATGCAAATAAGCGATTCACAATAATTGCCATATTGTTATTAAAATAACTAGTTAATTAACGATATACAACGAAAATGATTAAGTAAAACTAAGAGGATTAAATTATTTAATTATCCATTAAAAACCATCTATAAATGACAGTAAAATATTAATGATATTTTTTATCAAGAATACTCATTGTATAGATAATCTTATTATTCAACCAATACCGATTATCTTAATTAAACCAAAAAATAAATAAGCAACTATATTTAAAAACCCAGCTATCTAATTGGAATAATGAATATAGTATAAAATGATAATAGGTAATGTCATTCTATACTCACTTAATTATATATAAATAAAAATGTAGTATTTATATTTGTGGAGTCTCTGTTTTTAGCAAAAATATCTGAGAAAATAATGATATAATCAGAAAACGTACAAATATATATGACTTGCGAATAAATGGAGAAATAATGAGCTCATTAAAGGATGCTTCAGTAGAAATGCAACTTGCTGTCGATTTGATCTATTTACTCGAAACCTCTGAGGTTGAAACCGATATCGTGCTTAAAGCGCTTGAAATCGTTAAGTTTGATTATCTAGCCAAACAGGCTGCCGAAACAGCCTGCACTTCAGATTAAATCAGTAAATCTAAGCATTATGGATGGTCACGCTCTTTTTTTTCATGTTGAGCATGTTTTACTTCACGGATCTCATCACCCTTTTCGTTATGCAGATGAACTTCTAATTGGTTAAAGGCCATATCAATATCATTTTCTCGACATAATCTATCAATGGCTCGGTTGACTTCATCACTTGTCACGCCGCGATCGCCAATTTGGCGCACATAAAAACGTAATTCATGATCTAATGTGCTCGCGCCAAAACCAATAAAATTCACACTTGGACCTGGGTCAGTCATAACTTTACTATTTGATGTCGCGGCACTCAAAAGTACACGTTTCACTTTTTCTAAATCAGAACCGTATGCAACACCAATCGACACCGTTATGCGCGTTATTGTGTCAGAAAGCGACCAGTTAGTTAGGCGTTCAGTAACAAAGGCTTTATTTGGAATAATCACTTCCTTACGATCAAAATCGACAATTGTCGTCGCTCTGATACGGATTTTACTGACGGTTCCCGAATAAGTTCCGATCGTGACGGTATCACCGATACGAATTGGTCTTTCAAACAACAAAATAATACCAGAAACAAAGTTAGCAAAAATTTCTTGTAGACCAAAACCTAACCCAACGGTTAACGCAGCCGCTAACCATTGTAGTTTATTCCACGTCACACCAATCATGCTTAACGAAGTGATAGCACCTATCCCCACAATAATATAGGTCAAAATAGTGGTGATTGCATAAGTGGAGCCTTGTCTTAATTTTAATCTCGATAAAACGAGAACTTCTAATAAGCCCGGCAAGTTACGTGTCATGACCCACGACACCACAATAATAATGATTGCAGTAATTAAATTCGCCAATGTCACGGACTGAAGGACATTACTGCCTTCTGCGGTTGTTGCGGTGTAATGCCAAAGATCTACGCTGTCTAAGAATGAGAAAATAGTGATAAAATCAGACCAAATTGCATAAAAACCGATTGCAAAGATAATAAATAGCACCATTGTTGTTAGCCGTAATGATTGTTGGCTAATCAACTCTATTGCCATTGGCGGTTCTTTTATCGGTTCATTCTCAGCTTCATCTTGTTGTTGGTTCTGTGCTTTACGGCGCTCAAGGGCGCGTTGATAAGCTAATTTTCGAGCAACTAATGTCAGCCCACGCAAACAGGCATTGTAGGTGATGTACCAAAGTAACAATAAGTAAAGGCTATCTAACCAACGATTCGCTAAACGCAATGTCGTGTAGTAATACCCTGCCATCATCAGGCCAATTAATATCAACGGAGAAAAAGTCAGTAACGTAACAACAATAGAACGTGTTAAGTGGCTGCCTTTTTCATGCCAGATATTTCGGCAAAATGGCAGCGTAAAAATAAATAACATTAATAGAGATATTAAAACGATTAATTGCCCAATGACATCTTCAGAAACTTTAAGTGGATTAATCACACCATAAGTTGAAAAACAAATTAGTGGCAACAAAGGTAGCGATAAACGCCATACACGCCGACGAGTTTGTGCAGCAACTTTCGCTTCGATAGCAAAATGGCGTTCAGCTATTCCTTTTGGCTTCAATATTCTTAACGTTAGCTCAAAAAGCACCCAAAAAGTGGCTAGCTGCAAACAGAGTGCCCAAATAAATTCACTTTGTACATTACCCGTTTTTAAAAACCAATAGCCAAATGCAATCAATAAAAATGCAGTAGGCAGTGTTTGTAATAACGTCAGGACAATAGCAAAAGGCGTATTTGATAATGAATTTTGTCGTAAGCTTGATAAACTTTGGTCAATATCTTGTAATCTCAAAGAGGTCTTACGGTGTAGCCAAATAAAAATAAGAGATAATACAACTAATGGGATAATAACCAGAAATGAGTTTGTGAATCCTCTTTTCAAACTTCCTTTCGAAAAATGAAAATCTAATTGGCTAATTTGTTGTTTAGCCGCTTCAGGGAATGACTCAATCCATGTTAAATCAATAGGTTTGTTACTATTAACCCAAAATATTTGTTGTGCCAGCGTATTTTTTAATGAATTAACAACACTAAGTAATTGATTTTGCTCTAACTGTAAATTAATAGCTTGAGAAATTTGATTACCTAACTGTAAATTTAATTCATCCAGCAGTCCCCTTCTTACCTCTAACAATTTGACTAAGGCAGCTTTATCATCTGCTGAAAGCAAATAGCTATTTTCTGGATCACTCACGTTTTTGTCTATAAATTGTTTTTCTAAATTAGCAATGTAATCATTCACTTGATAAAGAGAATCTCTCTGCTGATTAATATCAAACTGTTCAAGTCTTAAATCAGCAATAGTATTTTGTAAGTTCTTTGTCAGAATATCGGCAGGTAAGTTAATTTGCTGTTGGAATAAGATCCGCGATAGTAGCAAACTTCCACGTAATACATTAATTTGTTCTTTTAAGTTACGCTCTGATTGCGACGCTCTCTCCAGCCATGCTTTTACGCGAATACTATTTTGGCTCATTCGGTTACTGCCTTGAGTCGCTTCAACCAAACGCTCACTAAGCTGATTATTTATGGCAATCTCTTTTCTAATTAATGGATTTTGTTTAATTTGTAATTCATTTTCTGTTGAGGTTTGAGCTTCGCGGGCTGTTGTTTCAGAATCAGTTAGGCGTTGTTCACTAATAAATGATTGTAATAATTGAATATGGCTTTCAAGTTGCTCAATATATAAATAAGTATAATCACGTTGTTTTTGTAATACATCTTGCAGTTGAGTATTGGCTTGCAGAACACGTTTTTGATATTCATTTTGTTGCTGTAAGTAATATTGCTCTATTTGCAACATTTCAACTTGCGTATCTCGTAATTTAATCGAGTCATTAAATGCATGATTAAGTTCATTTCTTATTTCTTGTAACCGCTGCGCATTTTCCAGCATAACAGATTGAGCCCGCTCAGGCTGAGTCTGTAAACCAATTAATGCGGTATTATAATTAGCTAGGTCATTTTGTTTTACTTGCAATTGCTCTAATGACTTACTTAACATCTCTTCTTGCTGTTCTTGAGAAATATTTTTTATTTTATTAGCAAATTGAGATCTTGATTCTTCACTATTATTTTTTAACTGTATTAACCCTTGTGTCGCATTGCTCGCATCTTCATTTGCTCGCTCAAGCTTTTTTTGCAATTCTTCGGATTTAGCATCTAATTTATTTAACTCATCATAAAAAGATAATGCATTCTCCAAATCTTCAATAGAAAGTTTATCTTCACCATTTTGGTTACTTTTTTTATTCAATGTGTTCAGTTGATTTTGAATTTCATTTTTACTTGGCAACGAATGACTTGTTATCGCACTAACATAACAAGAAAAAAATAAGAAAAAACAAATAATTCCGAGTTGTTGCAAATAAGTATATTTATATTTCAACATAACTGAACCTATGATAGGTTTTTTAAGATAAGAGATAATGACCGGAAAGTGCTTAACACTTTCCAGCAGAACATTCACTAACTTCACATTAGAATGTGAGAACTTTATCCACTTCTAACGTCCAAGTCGCTAGCTCAACTAATGTTCCAATTTCTACACCATCCGCTAACGGCAAATGGCTGACGCCACGGGCATCAGTACATGTTTTGCATAATTTAACAGGGACATTTTGTGCCGTTAAAATTTCCAGCATTTGTTGTACGTTATAACCTTCCTTCGGATTTTGCCCTTTAAGACCTGCGGTCACTGCATCTGACATTAAAAATAATTTTAAATCAGTTTCAGGATGTTGCTCTTTAATGTTGACCGCTAAACGCAATGAATTAAATAACGTTTCATTACCATATGGTGCACCATTCGCAATAATGAGAATAGATGACATTTATACCTCCGGCTATTCTGTTTGATCTGTTTTCAAACGAATTGATGGACAATATTTAAATGTTTCTAATAATGTTGCCACCAAAACCTCTGTGCGTTTATGCATATTAAAACTCTCTGGCTGTAATAACCAGTTTTCTAATAACCCTGACATCATGGCTCGGATCATAATAGCGGCACATTCAACATCAAGGTTAGCCGGTAATTGACCTATTTCAACGCAGCTTCGTAAATGTTCAGTAATTCTGTTTTGGCTAGCAATATAATTTTCACGTTTTAAATCAACGGCTGAAGCCATTTCCCCAACTAATTCACACTTGAGGAAAAAAATTTCCATCAATGCTCGGTTTTTAGGGCTTTCAATAAAATCAGTCAAAATATAAACTAGGATTTCTTTTAAGATTGTCAGTGGATCATTACTATATTTCGAACGATAATAGTTTTCAGCCTGCACTATCTGATTATCGCTGGATTCGCAGGCCTGATGAAAAAGGTCGACTTTATTTTTAAAATGCCAATATATCGCACCGCGGGTTACCCCTGCTGCTTTGGCTATGTCGGCTAAAGATGTCGCGGAAACACCTCGTTCAGAGAAAGTTTTGATGGCGGCATCTAAAATTTCCTGACGGGTTTCTTCGGCCTGTTGTTTAGTTTTTCGTGCCATTGTAACTCGTTTATATCGAAAGCTGATTTACATACATTCGTGTATGTTTGTACTATAGCATAGTGAAAATTCTTATTGTTTACCATTTTTCTTAATTTTTTACTGTACTCATATTGATTAATTGAGGTTAACTTATGCGAAAAAACAGAGGGGTGTTACCTCTGGCTCTGTTGGTTCTTTCAGGTGGCTTAGCTTTATCAGGTTGTAACGATGAACCGAAAGGTGGCGGTGAACGCCCGGCGCCTGAAGTAGGAATTGTTACGCTTAAAGCCGAACCTCTGACTATTAAGACCGAATTGCCAGGCCGTACATCTGCCTATCGTGTTGCAGAGGTGCGTCCACAGGTAAGTGGTATCATTCTCAAACGTAACTATAAAGAAGGTAGTGATGTTGTCGCTGGGACATCTTTGTATCAGATAGACCCTGCACCTTTCCAAGCTGCTCTTGATAGTGCTAAAGCTGAACTTGCTAAAGCGAAAGCTAATGCAAATTTAGCGGGCTTGACCGTAAAACGCTACAAACCACTTTTAGGTACCAATTACATCAGTCAGCAAGAATACGATCAAGCAACATCAACTTATGCTCAAGCATTAGCTGCTGTAAAAGCGGCTGAAGCTGCGGTTGAAACCGCACGTATTAATCTGAATTATACCAAAGTCACTGCACCAATTAGCGGCCGCACTGGCAAATCCAATGTTACAGAAGGTGCTTTAGTGGCTTCTGGGCAAGCAACAGAATTAATGCGAGTCCAACAACTTGATCCTATCTATGTTGATGTTACCCAATCTAGCGAAGATTTCTTACGTCTACGTAATGAGATAGAAAAAGGTGCTTTGCAAAAAGAGCCAGGAAAAGCGCCTGTTAGTTTGGTCATTAATAACGGACAAGAATACGCGCAAAAAGGGGCGTTAGAGTTTTCTGATGTCACTGTTGATGAAACAACAGGTTCTATCACGATGAGAGCTATCTTCCCAAATCCAAATAAAGAATTGATGCCGGGTATGTTTGTACGCGCTATCTTAGAAGATGGTGTGAAGCAAGATGCGATTTTAGTTCCTCAACAAGGACTATCTCGTACTCCACAAGGTGACTCACAAGTCATGGTGGTTGGTGCGGATAATAAAGTTGAAGTTAAAAAAGTAAAAGCAGCACAAGCTATTGGCAACAAATGGCTGGTAACTGATGGTTTGCAAGATGGTGATCGCGTTATTGTGATAGGTCTACAAAAAATCAAGCCCGGTATTGTTGTCGTTCCTAAAGACGCAAATTTAGAAACGCAATCCATAGACAATCAGGCTAAAACTGAAGAAAAGTCTAAGTAAGGGAGCGGTTGATTAATGCCTAAGTTTTTTATTGATAGACCAATTTTTGCGTGGGTAATTGCGATTATCACCATGCTTGCTGGTCTGCTGGCAATTATCAAGTTACCTGTGGCGCAGTATCCAACGATTGCCCCCCCATCTGTTTCTATCTCGGCTAACTATCCGGGCGCAGATGCATCAACGGTACAAAACACAGTAACTCAGGTTATCGAACAGAATATGAACGGTATCGATAACTTGGTGTATATGTCATCAACTAGTGACTCATCAGGCTCTGCCAGCATTATGCTGACATTCGAAGCAGGTACTGATGGTGATATTGCGCAAGTTCAGGTGCAGAACAAATTGCAACTGGCGATGCCATTACTTCCACAAGAAGTACAACAACAAGGTATCAGTGTTGATAAATCAACCAGCTCATTCTTAATGGTTGCTGGTTTTGTTTCCAAGGATGGTTCAATGGGACAATATGATATTGCCGACTATGTTGGTTCAAATATCAAAGATCCCCTTAGCCGTGTGAATGGTGTCGGTGAAACTCAGCTGTTTGGTACGCAATATGCAATGCGCATCTGGTTAAAACCAGAGCAACTTGTTAAGTACAACATGACCACCACTGATGTTATCAATGCCATTAAAGTGCAAAACAACCAAGTTGCCGCAGGTCAATTAGGGGGAACACCTCCTGTTAGCGGTCAGCGCTTGAACGTTTCAATTATTGCGCAAACGCGTTTAAACAATCCTGAAGAATTCGCCAATATTCTATTGCGTGTAAATCAAGATGGTTCTCAAGTTCGTTTGAAAGATCTCGCTGTCGTTGAACTTGGCGCTGAAAACTACAGTACTATTGCTCGTTTTAATGGTATGCCAGCTGCGGGTATCGGTATTAAGCTAGCAACCGGTGCAAACGCACTGGATACAGCAAATAACGTTCGTGCTGCTTTAGCAGAAATGGAACCCTTTTTCCCTGAAGGGTTAGAAATCGTCTATCCATACGATACAACGCCATTCGTTAAGATATCTATTAACGAAGTGGTAAAAACCTTGATCGAAGCAATTATGTTGGTTGTTGTCGTTATGTATCTGTTCCTACAGAATATTCGCTCAACATTGATCCCAACAATTGCCGTTCCTGTCGTATTGTTAGGAACATTCGCCATCTTGGCTGTGTTTGGGTATTCCATCAACACCTTAACCATGTTTGCGATGGTATTGGCTATCGGTCTACTTGTCGATGATGCCATCGTTGTTGTTGAGAACGTTGAACGGGTAATGCAAGAGGAAGGTCTTCCTCCTAAAGAAGCAACCAAAAAATCCATGGAACAAATCCAAGGTGCATTGGTTGGTATTGCAATGGTGTTATCTGCGGTATTCATCCCAATGGCATTTTTTGGCGGCTCAACTGGGGCAATTTATCGCCAGTTCTCCGTCACAATTGTTTCTGCGATGATCTTGTCCGTGTTGGTTGCAATGATCTTAACACCTGCATTATGTGCAACGATTTTGAAACCTATCAAACCGGGTGAGCATGGCAACCAAAAAGGGTTCTTTGGTTGGTTTAACCGCACATTCGAAAAACAAGCTCACCACTATACTGATAGTGTGAGCCGCATGCTAAATGGTACAGGTCGTTATCTGGTCATTTATTTGCTGCTTGTTGCCGTGATGGCAGTCATGTTTATTCGCCTTCCTTCTTCATTCCTTCCTGAAGAAGACCAAGGTGTGTTCTTAACTATGGTGCAATTGCCACCAGGTTCAACACAAGAACAAACACAAGCCGTTTTAGATGAAGTTAACACTTACTTCCATACAGCAGAAAAACGTAATGTTGAGTCAGTCTTTACCGTTGGGGGCTTTAGCTTTGCGGGTCAAGGACAAAACATGGGCTTGGCGTTCGTCGTTCTGAAAAACTGGAGTGAGCGTAAAGGCGATGAAAACCATGTTGAAGCAATAGTCCAACGTGCAAATATCGGATTATCGCAAAAACAAGAAGCTTTGATTTATGCCTTTAACCTGCCAGCGATTGTTGAATTAGGTACGGCTAACGGGTTTGACTTTGAGCTTGTTGACCAAGGTAACTTAGGACATGATGCCTTAATGGCCGCTCGTAACCAGTTACTAGGCTTAGCAGCTCAACATCCAGAAATATTGCAAGGTGTTCGCCCTAACGGACAAGATGATACTTCACAATATCGTATCTACATTGACCAACAAAAGGCGCAAGCACAAGGTGTCGCAATTAGTGATATCAATGCGACATTAAGTTCAGTATTTGGTGGAACTTACGTAAATGACTTTATCGACCGTGGTCGTGTGAAGAAAGTTTATGTGCAAGGTGATGCAGAAAGCCGCATGTTGCCTTCTGATATCAGTGCATTATATGTCCGTAATGCGCAAGGAAACATGGTGCCATTCTCTGCATTCTTGGATGAATCTCAAGATCCGTGGAAATATGGTTCACCACGTTTAGAGCGTTATAACGGCGTTCCAGCAATGAACATTCAAGGCCAAGCAGCACCAGGACAAAGTACCGGTGATGCCATGCTTATGATGGAGAAATTAACGACCGAGAACTTACCTAAAGGGATTGGTTATGAATGGACTGGCATGTCATATCAAGAGCGCTTATCGGGTAACCAAGCGCCTGCACTGTATGCTATTTCATTGATTGTTATCTTCTTATGTCTAGCAGCATTGTATGAAAGCTGGTCTATACCGTTCTCAGTTATGCTAGTTGTTCCGCTCGGTATTATTGGTGCGTTACTGTTTACCTCTGTCCGAGGTTTGGATAATGACGTTTACTTTAAGGTCGGTCTCTTAACCACTATCGGTTTATCAGCGAAAAACGCCATATTGATTGTCGAATTCGCCAAAGACTTGATGGATAAAGAAGGTAAAGGGTTAGTTGAAGCTACGCTAAATGCAGTTAAAATGCGTCTTCGTCCAATCTTAATGACCTCTTTGGCCTTTATGCTAGGTGTTATTCCATTAGTATTCAGTAATGGTGCAGGTTCAGCGGCACAGAACTCTGTTGGTACAGGTGTTCTAGGTGGTATGTTTGCTGCAACTTCATTAGCTATCTTCTTTGTTCCAGTGTTCTTCGTCGTGATCCGTCGCCGATTCTCGAAAAATGCTGACGATGTTGACCATAGCCAGACACCAAAAGTGCAATAATTTTTTGAGTGTGATGTAAATATCATCTTAAAGAGCCACTGAAATAGTGGCTCTTTTTATGCAATCTATACTATTTTTTGATATTCATGCTTCAGCTTCAGTGTGGTTATACTCCGCGGCTAAGGATACTTTCAGCACAAGGAGCGTTACCATGAAATTACTCTACATAACTTCCCTACTTTTACTCACTTCTCACCCAATACTTGCTCAAGAAAACCCAGTACTTAGTAAAGCAAAAATTATTGATATTTCCGCCCCGCTTGAAAATCACATCTCGTTTAATACGTTTGAAAACTTATCTTCCAATGAACATGGGCTGATATTTAACAATGATATTAAAACGAATGGCAATTTAGGCGGTAAAACGGCACAGCTTATCCTTGCAGAAGTGACAGGCTCTGAGGCGACTAAAATTCAAGGAATATTGGGAATCAAAGGAAAAATGGCGAACTTAGTGATCGCTAATCCTAATGGTATTTCGTGGAGCAATGGCTCAGTAAGTAATATTAATAGCTTGTCATTAGTGGCAGGTAACTTTGAAAAACAGTTTATTAAAGATAAGCAAAAACCAAATAAACTCCTACCTAAACCACTCAAAGATTATTCACAACTCAAATTTACCGTCCAACCTGGAAGCCTTGTGACAATAGCTCAGCAGCAAACTCAGACTGCGCCAATTCAACTTTCAAAAATAAATGTATTTGCAGATCGCATTAAATTAGAGAATGCAGTTAACATTACCGCAGCTGTACAAAATTACCTCAGCACATCAGGCAATGCTTCAATATCTATCCGAGATGGCCTATTAAATTCCGGTGCAAAATACAAAACAGATATTCCTTACCTACAGGGTAGTCATTTTGAATTGAGCAAAAATGGCCAATTAACAGGCCGTTCTGTCACATTAGAAAGTTACCAATACCAATGTAAAGACAGCTTTATGTGTCCATCAAATAAAATTGACATTCAAGGTCTTATCAAAACAATGAGTTTTTCATTACAAGGTAACAGTCATCTTTCAGTAACCGGAAAGCTCGCTCTTGGTCTTAATCAGCAAGTATTAACTAATGAAACGCAACATCCAAAATAAGCTAAACGGAAATAATATTTTTTCTAAATACATTATTTAACTTGTTATTTATATAGCAGCTTAAAATATTAAGCTGCTAGTTTCTACTAACTGTTTATTCGCTTAATCAGATTATCTCCAAACAAACCAAGCAAATAGCGAAATAACAATAATACAGGCAACATTAAGTACTGCACCAACCCTCACCATCTCGATTTGCCGAATATACCCTGAACCAAAAACAATGGCGTTGGGTGGAGTGGCAACCGGTAGCATAAAAGCGCAGGAAGCGCCGATACCAATGATCATGGTTAATACAATAACAGGCATTCCCAATGCTTCAGCTACTGTGGCAAAAATAGGCACTAATAAAGCCGCACTAGCAGTATTACTGGTAAATTCAGTCAGAATAATAATAAACGTGGTGACGGCCAAAATGATGACAAACCAATGGCTTTGTCCAAATGTCATTTGCATCCAATCCGCCATAATTTTACTTGCACCCGATGAGCTTAAAATGGCGCTTAATGTCAATCCACCACCAAACAGCATCAAAACGCCCCATTCTGTGTTTTTCTGAATTTGAGACCAACTCGCAACACCACTCACACAAATTAAAATAGCAGCACTTACAGCGATTAACGTATCGAGATCTTTCACTCCACCAAGAGCACCACTAATAAATGTACTGCTGATCCAACAAATAACGGCTAATAGAAAGATCACCATTGTGGTAATACGTTTACCGTTCCAGTGAACTTGTTCTAACTTTAATTCAAATTGATGCTTTAAGTTAGGACGTAACATCATATACATCAGCACAAACATCATGGGCAATAATACCAACATGATTGGAATGCCATATTTCATCCATGATAGAAAATCTAAACCAATTGCAGCGGCTGCAATTGCATTAGGCGGGCTTCCAATAATGGTTCCTAAACCACCAATGCTTGCGCTATAAGCAACGCCAAGCAAAACAAAAACAAATGTATTACGCTCATGACGAACATCTAAATTAGATAAAATACCTAACACTAGCGGTAACATCATTGCTGCTGTTGCAGTATTACTGATCCACATTGATAAAGCAGCGGTTACCCCAAACAACAGTAAAACGGCAACAAATAGACGCCCTCGCGCTATCATCAGTAAACGATTGGCAATTAATCGATCAAGCCCTTGAATATGCAATGCAGTTGCTAAAGCAAAACCACCAAAGAACAGAAAAATAATTGGATTTGCAAAAGATTTTAATGCTTCTCCCGTATTCAGTAATCCTAGCCCAACAGCCAAAACAGGAATACATAAGGCAGTAATGGTGACATGTATGGCTTCAGTTAACCAAAGGACGCCAATAAAAACCATCAAGGCTAAACCGGCATTCGCTTTATCATCAAAAGGTAAATATTTTAATAACAAAATAAGTAGAACAATATCAACGGCTAAAATTATCCAGCCTCTCACATTGGAAGGTGTTGGGGATACTGAAGGTTTAAGGGATTCAGAGGCATCCATATTCACTCCATCAATTTATCAGAACATAAGCCTTTAAAGCTTTTGTTAAATTTATTTAATTAGATATTGAATATAATGTTAACCATTCGATAATCAAATAATGAACACATCAGATTGAGACGTAACCCTCATAATTAAATACTTTTTTCACTCAATTGCGGCAGATCTATCAATTTTACTAACAATAAAATTGATGATTAAAATGATAATAATTAGATATTGATTAAATTATCTATTTTACATGTAATTGATATTATTATTGCATATAAGGAAGGTTAATAATTACTGATTGTAGAGATTAATTAAAGACTTTAAATATTATCTTGTCAGCATTTATTAAATCGAATAATTAATAAATTATTTACTTATTTTTTATTCAGTTTTGCAATTATTATAATAAAAAATCTATTTGATAAAATTTAATAACCCATTCCTGAATTGAAAAATTAAAATATAAAACAATCGATTAATTTTATTGAATTTTGTAATAATAAATAAGGTCATCTCTAATAATGTGTTCGTCATCTTTGTAGCAGCTAATCATTTTGTCCATTCTGAAAACTCTAGATCCGTGGTAATACCAACACTCGTTTATTCATGTAATTGACTGATAAAATGAAATAATAACCTTCCTCCTTGCTAACTAAAGACTTAATAACCTTATTCATCAAGAATAAAGATATTCTTATATACGACTATTTGACAGAAAAAACAAAAAGTATCCGCTATGACATGCGACTAGACGAGAAAGATTGTTTAGTTTATTCTGCATCGTCAAAATTAAATGATACTCATTTTTATTTAATTCATTTTTCCTAATAAAAACGGGAATAACATTTAGCGCGGAAATAAAAATAAGCAAACTATAAATGATTAATTATTTTCTGAGCTTATGACAAACGAAAGTTAAACAATGTTGTTGGGAAAGAAGTGCACTATATTAACGAACAGTAAGATAAGGATATCTAGATTGAGCAAGCCAATACAGCATTTACAAATACATAAACTTGAAGACATGAATATGTATCGCGATCTGGGTCCGGACTTTGATCCAAAACAGCCAAGAATGCCGAATTTTACTATTCATGTGGCGCCGAAAGATAGCACTATTTATGATGATCAGGGAAATCCCACAAAGAATAAATCCCAATGGGGGCATACTTACCTAACGGTTCAAGGGCTTAATCCTGCAACCAGTAAGTACGAAAAAATCAGTATTGGTCTCAGTTCTGGAGAAGATTGGGGCTCTATAAAAGATAATTTATCTTTTAATGACCATATTCGTTATCAAGATGCTTCTACGCTGACTATCACATCAAACAGCGCCCAATTTTTTCAAGATCTTACCAATTTGTTCAACATCATTAATAATTATAAATTAAGTAAAACCTCGCCGACAAACTATAACCCTTTTAGTCTAACAGGTGAAAAAACCTGCGGTAAATTTATTCAAAAAATTATTCAAGATGCGGGAATTAAAGGGGTGAATATTCCCTTTTGGCCAAATTCAGCGTACAAAAATTTGCAAAATTTAGCTGATGATTACAAAACACCATTAGTGATTGACTTAAACGGCAATGGGGTGCAAACCCTAGCTGACAGTTTTGGTGTTAGCTTTGATTTTGACGGCAAAGGCACTCAGTCACAAACTGGCTGGGTTCATCCTGATGACGGATTATTGGTGTGGGATAAAAATAAAGATGGCTTGATTAATCATGGTGAAGAACTGTTTGGTGATAATAGTGTGTTGAACAATCACACAAAAGCCAAAGATGGTTTTTCTGCACTGGCTGAATTAGACAGTAACAGCGATAACGCCATAGACAAAATTGATAGCCTGTGGTCTGAGCTGAAAGTGTGGCAAGATAAAAATTCAGATGGTATCAGCCAAGTTCATGAGTTAAATACCTTAGATAATTTAGGTATTCAATCCATTGAGTTAAAAAAGAAAGAAACCAATTATTTTGATGATAATGGAAACTTCCATAAATTGATGACCAAGGTGAACTGGAGTAATGGCACACAAACTGATATGACCGATGTGTTATTTCATCAACAAAATGTTCCCACCAGTACGGTAAGTTTACAGCAAACATTGAATCAAATGATTGATACTATAGCGGGTTTTACTAAGCCCAATCATGGGACGATGGCTTTAACTCCTCAGCTTTATACTGAAAACCTATCCACAGCCTCACTTGCAAGCCATTATTTAGGGTGTGCATGATGAAGCGTATTTTACTGTTCATCACCATAGAGACCTTTATGATGGCTGCATCTGCACAGAATGCCAATATCAATGCCCCTTCCATTCCAATAGTCAGAGAGCGGTTATTCAATATCGATTACACTGAAACTGAACTGCGTTATGATCCCGATTTACCTAAACGCGCTCCCCGCCCAAAGACGCAACAACAGGTTGTTGAGCTCTATTACAGAGCATTAGCCGACAATCAAGAAGATGATAATTACCTGATGCACTCGTTTTTTAGTGTGGGTTGTTCAGACACCAAAGGCCACCAATATCATGCCGGAAGTGCGAAGGAAGAATGTGTGATTGCCAACTTTTTCTTAAAGAGAGTGCTCAAGATTAATCCCAATAATGGCTTGGCGCTATTAACTAAGGGTTTCTACCATCATGATTTTGGTGGTGTTGAGGAAAACATGCAAAAGGCTATCTCCTACTATGAGAAAGCCTATCATCTTTATGGTAATCGCGTGCTTGCGGCGGGAAGTAACCTTTATGGTATTTATATGCATGGATCTGGTGGTATTCCACAAGATTTAAAAAAGGCCAAATATTATTTAACTCACGTTGCCGAAGATAATCCTCGAGGAAAAGCAGCCTATTACCTCAAAAATTTTGATACTTTTGTCGATTTGATCAAAATATCGAATGACGGAGATAGATGTTACGAACAAGCTCCCAATAATCGAGACTGGATAAAAAAATGTATTGATGAAGTTGAGAGAAAAACAGAAGAATATCAAAAAAAACATCAAGGAACTCAAAAAGAAACTGATGCAAATGGTTAATTAATTTTTTGATAAAACCAATCTAAACCACCATAGAGATTTGCCCACAACAGTAGTTTTGACTTCTATGGGATTCGATGAGGTCCGCGTTAAATATAATTAAGCTAGCTTGTGATTAAATCATATGGTTGGTTAAACAAAAAACCCCATGTCAAAACATGGGGTTTATCAACTAGCTGAACGAGAAGCTTAGCTTCAAGTTATAAGTATCAAGCTATTATGCTTGACCTTTAACTTCTTTCAGACCTTTGAATGGTGCACGGTTACCCAGTGCTTCTTCAATACGGATCAATTGGTTGTATTTAGCAACACGGTCAGAACGGCTCATAGAACCAGTTTTGATTTGACCAGCCGCAGTACCAACTGCTAAGTCTGCAATAGTTGCATCTTCAGTTTCACCTGAACGGTGAGAGATAACAGCAGTATAACCTGCATCTTTCGCCATTTTGATTGCAGCTAATGTTTCAGTCAGTGTACCGATTTGGTTAAATTTGATCAGGATTGAGTTAGCAATACCTTTATCAATACCTTCTTTCAGGATTTTGGTGTTAGTAACGAATAAGTCATCACCAACCAACTGAATTTTATCGCCTAGAACTTTAGTTTGGTATGCAAAACCGTCCCAGTCAGATTCATTCAGACCATCTTCGATAGAAACGATTGGATATTCTTTAGTCAAACCTTCTAGGTAATGAGTGAACTCTTGAGAAGTAAAGGTTTTACCTTCACCTTTCAGTTCATAGTTACCAGTTTCTTTGTTATAGAACTCAGAAGCTGCACAGTCCATCGCTAGAGTAACATCTTTACCTAAAACATAACCTGCTTGTTCAACAGCTTCTTTGATTGCAGCCAGAGCCGCAGCATTTGATTCTAGGTTTGGCGCATAACCACCTTCATCACCAACAGCAGTGTTCATGCCTTTTGCTTTCAGAACTTTAGCTAGGTGATGGAAGATTTCAGAACCCATACGCACAGCTTCTTTCAAAGTAGCAGCACCAACTGGTTGGATCATGAATTCTTGGATATCAACGTTGTTATCTGCGTGTTCACCACCATTGATGATGTTCATCATTGGTAGAGGCATTGAATATTGACCATGAGTACCATTTAGGTCAGAGATATGCTCATAAAGAGGCATACCTTTTGCCGCTGCTGCTGCTTTAGCATTTGCCAAAGACACAGCAAGAATCGCATTTGCACCAAATTTAGATTTGTTTTCAGTACCATCAAGATCAATCATGATCTTATCGATGTTAGCTTGGTCTTTTGCGTTTTGACCGATCAGCGCTTCAGCAATTGGACCATTAACGGCTGCAACTGCTTTAAGAACGCCTTTACCTAGAAAACGTGATTTATCACCATCACGCAGTTCTAGTGCTTCACGTGAACCTGTAGATGCACCAGATGGAGCAGCTGCTAAACCAACAAAACCACCTTCTAAGTGAACTTCAGCTTCTACAGTTGGGTTACCACGAGAATCAATGATTTCACGACCGATCACTTTAACGATTTTGGACATTAGGTTTTCCTCAGTACAAGTTAAATTTCGTGGGATAGGCAACAAACCTACCCCACCATATCTTATTTCAACTCACCTTTCTGGTAGCTACCAGCGGCTTTAACAAAACCTGCAAACAACGGATGACCGTCTCTTGGGGTTGAAGTGAATTCAGGATGGAACTGGCACGCCACAAACCAAGGATGATTTGGGTTTTCGATAATTTCGACCAGTTTATTATCAACTGAACGACCTACAATTTTTAGGCCTGCTTCTTCAATGCGTTTTAGCAATAAATTATTCACTTCATAACGATGACGATGGCGTTCGATAATTGTATCTGAACCATACATGTCACGAACTAAGCTGTTTTTAACAAGATGGCATGGTTGGCCACCAACACGCATAGTACCACCAAGATCGCTCTCTTCAGTGCGAACTTCAACATTGCCATCTTCATCACGCCATTCGGTGATAAGTGCGACAACTGGATATTTACAATCTGGTGCGAATTCAGTGGAGTTAGCATCAGCCATATTGGCGACATTACGTGCAAACTCAATTAATGCAACCTGCATACCTAAACAAATACCCAAGTAAGGAATTTTGTTTTCACGGGCATAGCGAGCGGTCATAATTTTGCCTTCAATACCGCGCTCACCAAAACCACCCGGAACAAGGATAGCATCCAGACCTTTTAGCACATCAACACCGCGAGTTTCAACATCTTGTGAATCAATCAATTTGATATTCACAGTCAGACGATTTTTTAATCCGCCATGCTTTAATGCTTCAATAACTGATTTATAAGCATCAGGTAATTCAACATATTTACCTACCATACCGATAGTGACTTCACCTGTCGGATTGGCTTCTTCATAAATCACTTGTTCCCACTCTGAAAGATCGGCTTCACGGCAATCTAAGTTGAAACGTTTACAGATATATTCATCCAAACCTTGTGATTTTAACATGCCTGGAATTTTGTAAATCGAATCAACATCTTTCAGTGAAATAACGGCTTTTTCTGGCACATTACAAAAGAGTGCTATTTTAGCACGCTCATTGGCAGGAATAACGCGATCAGAACGGCAAATCAACACATCAGGCTGAATACCAATAGATAATAATTCTTTAACTGAATGCTGTGTTGGCTTAGTTTTCACTTCACCTGCTGCTGCTAAGTATGGCACCAGCGTTAAATGTAGATATAACGTGCGTTCACGACCAACTTCCGCAGCCATTTGACGAATAGCTTCAAGGAAAGGTAGTGATTCAATATCACCAACAGTACCGCCGACCTCAACAAGGACGACATCATGACCTTCACCACCACGGATGATGCGATCTTTGATTTCATTAGTGATATGAGGGATAACTTGAATAGTAGCGCCTAGATAATCACCACGACGCTCTTTGCGTAACACTTCTGAGTAAACTCGACCCGTAGTGAAGTTATTACGGCGTGTCATTTTAGTACGAATGAAGCGCTCGTAATGGCCGAGATCTAAGTCAGTCTCAGCGCCGTCTTCTGTTACGAAAACTTCCCCATGTTGGGTTGGGCTCATTGTACCTGGATCAACGTTGATATACGGGTCCAGTTTCATAATGGTGACATTGAGTCCACGGGCTTCGAGGATAGCCGCCAATGAGGCTGCGGCAATGCCTTTACCCAGAGAGGATACGACCCCGCCGGTCACAAATATATAATTAGTTTTCATGCTGAACCTGAAAGTTTAGGTGTAAAAGATGATGGATATAACAGGACGGGAAAACAGTATACCCGAACCTTAATTTCGCTACAAATGTTCTAAGCACAACAAGGTCAACTTTCATCAATAACCTAATATTATCAAAGTATTAGCAATAAAAATATTTATTGCTTGAAGATAAATATCTTCAGTTTATCCAAGACTAGCATAATTCTACCGTAAAAGCTAAATCCTTTCAGCCGTTCAGAATGATTGTTTTTCTTGTTGTTTTATTTGCTGCCAATGTAGCTCCATCTCATCAAGTGTAGCAGTTTCTGGCGTTTTTCCATCATCAGCAAGACGTTTTTCTATTTGACAAAAACGTTTGGTAAATTTTTGGCAAGCTTTGTTTAAGGCAATCTCGGGTTTGAAGCCTAAATGGCGAGATAAATTAACCGTAGCAAATAATAGATCACCAATCTCTTCTTCAAGTCGTTGCTCATCAATATTCACTTGATAAGCTTCATCCATCACCTCATCAAGCTCTTCATGAACTTTCGCAACAACAGGTCCTAATGTATCCCAATCAAAACCGACTGATGCGCATCTGCCTTGAATTTTATAGGCTTTCATCAGTGCAGGTAATGCACTCGGAATATCATCTAATATTGAAAATTGCGATTTTTGTTCACGCTCTTTAGCTTTAATTTTTTCCCAACCTTTCGCAACATCATGATTGGCATGGTGTTCAGGATCGAAAATATGTGGATGACGTCGCTCTAATTTTTCGCTGATGGCTTGGCAAATTTCATCAAAGTCGAATCGAGATTGCTCTTTTGCCATTTGAGCATAGAAAACAACTTGAAAAAGTAAATCACCAAGTTCACCTTTTAAGTCACCAAAGTCTTCCCGCTCAATAGCATCAATCACCTCATAAGTTTCTTCTAGTGTATAAGGAGCTATGGTTTTAAAGGTTTGTTTTTTATCCCAAGGGCAACCATTTTCGGGATCGCGAAGTTTGCTCATAATATTAAGCAAACGTTCGATTTGTGGAATTGTTGAGCTCATAAATTTGACCTTTTGAATATAAAAAATCCCATGTTTCATCAGGATAACATGGGATCATTTTTACGGCATTAAGCAACAGATTACCTTACTGTGAATGGCGTTTTGCTTCAATAACATCAGGTAATTGATTCAATTTTGCTAATACGCGAGCTAAAACCTGCAAATTATAGATTTCGATGGTCATATCAATTGTGGCAAGTTGCTGCTTAGTATCACTACGGCTGCTGACACCAAGTACATTCACTTTTTCATTTGCCAAAATCGTGGTGATATCTCGCAGCAAACCACTTCTATCATTTGCGATAACGCGAACGACTAATGAATAACCACTGGAGTAATTTTCCCCCCAAACGGCATCGACCAGACGTTCCGGCGCATGACTTTGTAATTCAGCCAATTGTTCACAATCAACACTGTGAATTGAAATCCCTCTGCCTTTGGTAATAAAACCAACGATATCATCACCAGGAATAGGCTGGCAGCAACGCGCAATATGGTGCATAAGGTTACCAACACCTTCAACCACAACTCGCCCACTGCTATTACCTTGTGACATTGAGCGAGGTGCCGTTGTTTTATTTTCCAACGTTTTTAATGCTTCGCGATCTGCTTCTTCTGCTGTCGTCTTCTTGAATTTACTTTGTAAGAAATTGACTAATTGGTTGATACGAATATCACCACCACCAATGCCAGCCAGAACCTCGTCCAAAGTGTGTACGTTGTAACGCGCAATTAGCAGTTTTTCAGCTTCTTTGATACTAATATCTAAGTGTACCAACTCATTATCTAAAATT
Source organism: Providencia sneebia DSM 19967 (assembly GCF_000314895.2). Classification (GTDB taxonomy): domain Bacteria; phylum Pseudomonadota; class Gammaproteobacteria; order Enterobacterales; family Enterobacteriaceae; genus Providencia; species Providencia sneebia. Next base: position 3,284,972 of record NZ_CM001773.1, read on the forward strand.
TGACGTCCAGCCAACACATTTTTATCGCGATCCTGCTTACGGAACCAGTTGTGTATTTTTGCACGCCCACGGCTTGTTGTTACATAACCTAAATTTGGGTTTAACCAATCACGACTTGGGTTTGGGTGTTTTTGAGTGATAATTTCAATCTGATCGCCCATTTGTAATTGATAGCTAAAAGGCACTATTCGCCCACTAATTTTAGCCCCAATACAGCGGTGCCCCACATCGCTATGAATATGGTAAGCAAAGTCTAATGGCGTAGAACCGGCGGGTAAATCAACAACATCACCTTTAGGCGTAAAGACATAAACGCGATCATCAAAAACTTGGCTGCGTACTTCATCAAGCATTTCACCTGAATCCGCCATCTCTTCTTGCCAAGCTATTAACTTACGTAACCAAGCAATTCGGCTCTCATAACTGTCGCCTTTGCCAACGCCTGTCGTGCCCTCTTTATATTTCCAGTGGGCAGCAACACCAAGTTCAGCATCTTCATGCATTTGGCGAGTTCTGATCTGAATTTCTAGCGTTTTACCATTTGGCCCTAACACAACGGTATGAATTGATTGGTAGCCATTTGGTTTCGGGTTAGCTACGTAATCATCAAACTCATCCGGTAGATGGCGAAAATGGGTGTGAACAATACCTAATGCGGCATAACAATCTTGTAAACGTTCAACCACAATACGCACCGCTCTTACATCAAATAATTCACCAAATGCGAGCGATTTTTTCTTCATCTTGCGCCAAATACTGTAGATATGCTTTGGTCGGCCATAAATTTCGGCTTGAATATTCTCTTTAAGCATTTTTTTGCGCAAGGTGCTAACAAAATTATCAATGTAATCTTCACGGTCAATACGGCGCTCATGAAGTAACTTGGCAATTTTCTTATATTCATCAGGATGAAGATAACGGAAACAGAAGTCCTCTAACTCCCATTTTAATTGCCCAATCCCTAAGCGGTTTGCTAATGGCGCATAGATGTTCGAACACTCTTTAGCGGCTAAAACGCGTTCGTCTTCACTGGCATCTTTTACTTCGCGTAAATGGGCGATTCTTTCGGCAAGTTTAATGACAACGCAACGAAAATCTTCCACCATTGACAGTAACATGCGGCGGATATTATCAACTTGTACTGAGCTAGTTTCGCCTGATTGTGTCGCTTTTAATTGGCGGATGGCATCCATCTCTAGCACGCCTTTAACGAGCTGATGAATAGAATGACCGAAATCATCTATGACGGATTGCTCATCAAGTTTATTTTCTTCAACCAAAGGGAAGAGAAGCGCAGCCTGCAAACTGCCAATATCCATGCTCAAGGTCGAGAGAATTTCGGTCATTTCAATACCACGCCATAATAATAAAGGCGCGATTTCCTGTCCGGCCAATTTATCATGACAGTATTGCCAGGTATGGATAAGTTTTTGTTCTAATTGTTGATTATTGAGCTTCAACCCACTTACCCATTTTTCAGGGTCAAACTCACCTGCCGGGGTAAGATGTGCACTTCTTACAGCAACCATATTTTCTCCCTACCTGTTAACCTTTTGGACTACACATAAATAGTGCCATTGATTCCAGATGACTCGTTTGTGGAAACATGTCCAACATTCGTAGTTGCATTAACTGATATCCGGCTTCAAGCAAAACTTTGCTATCCCGAGCAAGGGTTGTCGGATTACATGAAACATAGACAATTTTATCAGGCATCAGTTTAACTAAATGTTCCATTACACCTGCTGCTCCAGCTCTTGCCGGATCTAATAAAACTTTATTAAACCCTTTTGCAGCCCACGGCTGAGTATGAATTTGTGCTTCTAAATTTTCATGGTAGAAGGTCGCATTTTCAATAGCATTGCGCTTAGCATTCAGTCGCGCTTGCTTAACTAAATTCTCAACACCTTCTACACCAACAACGGATTGAGCATGTCTGGCGATAGGTAATGTAAAATTCCCCATACCACAAAATAGATCTAACACGCGATCTTGCTCATTAAGCTCAAGCCATTCAAGCGCTTGAGTCACCATTTTTTGATTTATCTCACCATTAACTTGAATAAAATTTAATGGGCTAAACTGTAAATCCTCGCCAACGACTTGATATTCCGGCAATGGTGCTGTCTCGGTTAGTGGTTGTAAGCTATCTTGATCGCCCGCTAACCAAACAAAAACTTGATGCTGTTGCTCAAAGTTTTGCAGTAATTTCCTATCTTCTAAACTTAATGGCGCCAAATGGCGAAGTAACACAATCACGACATTATCAGCACAGATCAATTCAATATGACCTAATTTCGCCGCAATTTTTAACTGATTCAAGCAATCCGATAATGGTGCAATAAGTTTATCAAGCTCTTGGTGTAAAACTGGACAATGTTTAATATCAACCAAAGTATTCGACTGTTCTTGGCGAAAACCCATAACTAAGTATTTATTTTTGGCTTGGTATTGCAAGCCTAATCGAGCTCTTCGCCGATAACCATAAGATTCACCACAAATAACAGGCGTAGCTTCTTTTCGTACACCCGTTTCTCTTAGCATCATGTGTTGCAATGCATTTGCTTTACTTGTTCTTTGCAAATCAATATCGACATGTTGCTGTTGGCATCCACCGCATTGATTAAAATAACGGCAATGTGGTTTCACTCGTTGTACACTGGTTGTTAGCCGTTTAACCACCTTTGCTTTTGCAAAATGGCGCTTTTCTTCAACCAATTCAATTCGAGCTTCTTCTCCCGGTAGGACTCCCGCGACAAAAATTGTTTTACCATCAGAGCGAGCTACACCTTGCCCTGCTGCATCTAGACTATCTATAGTCACCGTCACTTGACGGCGTTGTATGGTTCGGCGGTTTGGCGAGTAAAATTGGGCCATAATTCGTCACTACGAGGAGTTAATTTTTAGAAAAAATAAAGATAATTTCACTCTATTTCATAATAATACTAATGACTCGTATAAAATACAGTCAGTAAAAACTGGGCTTATGATAGCAGTTTTTTGGCAAAGATCAGTTATCACTTTTTCTCTTATCCGCTGTTTTTTACTCTTTTTTACGCTTTTTTGAGTTCTCTTGCTTTCTAAAATCCAATATTACTAAATGACATAAACAAAATAAGCAGCATTAAAAAACACCAGCAGTATATTATGCTTAACACTTTAATTAAATGTATATGACATTCCATTCAACGTTAATCATCAGAAAGTATTAATCTTTTCAGTACAATCTGAGAAATCCAAAAGGCCATTCACATCATAGATAAATTAATAGTACGGATAACTCAGGAGCATATATAAATATATTGCCCTGAGCATCTAGTGTGAGAATAATAATATGAAAACAAACAAAAAACAAAAAATCAATTAGAAACCATACACTTACGATACTCTTCATAAGCATAATGATCAGTCATGCCGCTTAAATAATCTTGGATCAACCTAGCGCGATAATAAAATTCTAAAATCGCTTTTTCTGTTTCATCTGTAGCAATAATATTTTCAATAGATTCATTGTATGAAAGACAATGTTTATTCGATAACTTATGGAACAAACGTGTTTCGATGAAATATTTTTTATGATAATTATCTTTTGCTAAAGAGATAAAATCATTCTTTTCAAGCATCAATAATGGGCGATAAAAATCTAATAACCCATTAATAATTCTATATCCTTGCAATTCTAAGTCTTCAACTTCGTGATGATTAAAAACATGCTTAAATGCAACCATTTTGAGTGCTTTGAGTAATTGATGCGCGGGGCTTTTATCTTCTAACAAAGCACTATTGAAATTTCCTGCATAGATTTCGGGAAGATTGTCAATAAATCGCTTAGCGCTATAACGAGCCAATCTAGTCGTTATATTTACCCTCAAATACATAAAAAATTGGTCTTGTTGAACTCGTTTCGTGTGGTTATCATTGATGTTATTAAACGCAGCCATAACGGTTTCATCAAACAAATCACCTTCTTTTACTGCTCCCCACTCTTCTTTTAAACGACTGATCAGTTGCTCAACCGTGAGAATGCCCTTCTCGACAGCATCATCCAAATCAGCAATACAATAGGAGATATCATCTGCGGCTTCCATAATATAAGAGAGTGGAAAACGGCAATATTTTTCCATACCTAATTTTTTATATAATTCATTCACAAAACTAAGTTCAGACCAGTAATAACCCGGCTTTTTCATTAAATAACTAAATTCATTTGGGATAGGGTCGAGGTCGTATGCTCCACGTGTATATTTTAAAATTGAACCAACTTGTGCATAAGTGAGATTAAGTTTTAATAAATGATGTGCCATTCGCAGCCCTTGGGCATTACCTTCAAAAGAGCATAAATCCCGCTTTAACTGCCGCCGGAATAGATCTAAACGGGCATCCCCCGTTAGCCGTAATACTGCAATACGGCAAGGATCAGCAAAATCTGGTGTGAATTGATAGTCAGGCGCCAGTAATTGACTAAACCAGCTTTGTATTGCGGCTTCACCAAAATGACCAAAGGGCGGATTGCCAATATCATGCATTAAACAAGACATCTCAACGAGACTTTCAAAAGCATCACTACGTTGATCAAGCCCATACTTTTCTAATAGTTTTTTCTTTTTTAGCTCATAAATAACTGTTTTACTGATATAACGCCCAACTTGCTGAACTTCAAGAGAATGTGTTAACCGACTACGCACCGCCGCATTTTTTTCCAAAGGAAAAACTTGTGTTTTTTGCTGTAAACGGCGGATTGCCGCAGAATTAATAATCCGGCCGCGATCACTTTCAAATTGCCGATTAACCGCATCCTCATTTTCAATAGAAATTTTGGGGGATTTAGGACTGACATAATTTCTTAGATAATTTAATTTAGTTAGAAAATTTATCTCACTCACATCAATTCCTCATCTTTATTAATATCAGTACAAAATAACTCGAATTGCAGTTAAGGGACAAGAGAATACATCACACAACATCAAGATAATGCTTGATACAACAACAGACATAATTCGTTATATCATTAATTTCGACTAAAAATAGGGGGAAAGGTACAGACATTATGCAGTTCAATGCTACACTTTGAATATCTCAATCTTAACTGATTAATTAACCAACTGAGAGTGTGACATAATGAAAGTGGGTATCATAGGCGCCATGGAGCAAGAAGTTGCTATCCTGCGTGAACAAATTGAAAACTGTCAAACTTTGAGCCGTGCAGGTTGCGAAATTTATACTGGAAAAATCAATGGTGTTGATGTCGCACTATTGAAATCAGGAATTGGTAAAGTCGCCGCTGCTGTCGGAACAACATTGTTACTTGAACTATTCAAACCTGATGTTGTGATTAATACAGGATCTGCTGGCGGCTTAGATCCGCGCCTTAATGTCGGTGATATTGTTGTCTCTACCGAAGTACGCTATCACGATGTTGATGTGACTGCTTTTGGCTATGAACCGGGACAAATGGCGCAATGCCCACCTGCTTTTATCGCTGATCCGAACCTTATTTCACTCGCAGAAAAATGCATTAAGCAGCTTGATATGAATGCTGTCCGTGGTTTGATATGTAGCGGTGATGCATTTATTAATGGCGCAGAACCTTTAGCTCGCATTAAAAAGATGTTCCCGCATGTTGCAGCTGTTGAAATGGAAGCAACGGCAATTGGTCAAGTTTGCCAACAATTTCAAACACCTTTTGTTGTTGTGCGCGCGATTTCTGATGTTGCAGATAAAGAATCTCATACTAGTTTTGATGAGTTCTTACCTGTTGCTGCACGCCAATCTTCAATCATGATTAGCGCCATCTTAGCTGAACTCGCTTAAGTAACATGAATTGACCTATTAAGGCATTAATAACATCTGTTATTGATGCCTTTTCTATTTATTGATTACCTTAATTAACGAAAATACGACCAAATATTGTTTGGAATAAATAAAGATGAAATGGATCACTAATCACTTTCAAGCACTCTTGCTATTAGTGTGTTTTTTATTCAATGCACAGGCTATTGCAGAGCCTAAACAGCGCGTCATTAGCTTGTCGCCTGCTAATACAGAATTGGCTTATGCTGCAGGGCTTGGAGAGAGTTTAATTGCAGTTAGTGCTTATTCAGATTATCCACCTCAAGCACAACAAATTGAACAAATTGCTGACTGGCAAGGTTTAAATGTTGAGCGGATCATCGCGCTAAAACCAGATCTGATCTTAGCTTGGCGAGGCGGTAATCCGCAGCGCCCACTAGATCAACTCGCCTCTTTGGGATTTCCAGTCGTTTATTTCGACCCAGATACCGTTGATTCAGTGATTGATGCTCTGGAACAATTAAAAATATTTAGTCCACACCCTGAAATTGCTGAGAAAAATATACTTTCTATGCGCGAGCAATTAAAACATCTACAACAATTAAATACCAAACAGGGTAATAAGAAAAAAAGGTGTTTATTCAATTAGGTACGCATCCGTTATTCAGTGCAGGCAACAATACGCTACAAAATAGCTTAGTTTCATTATGTGGTGGAGAAAATATCTTTGAAAAGAGTACCGTGCCTTGGCCACAAGTTAGTCGTGAACAAGTTTTAGCTAGAAAACCGGATGTTATTGTGATGACAGGCAGTATTGAACAGGAAAAAGTTGTAGAACAGTTTTGGCAATCACAACTTTCTGTGCCAATTATACGTCTAAATGAAGATTGGTTTCACCGCGCCGGACCAAGAGTGCTGTTAGCCGCGCAATCTTTATGTGAGCAACTGAATTCAGATAATAAATAGAAGAAAAGTTAGCCGAAAAGAATGTGATATTGGGATACTAATTAGTAATAATTATGATGATTGAATTGATTACTTACCAATAATAATTAACCACTTTAATCTGAAGGCACAAGGAGGGGAAAACCACGCTTTTATCCCGCTTTGTCAACAACCTCAAAGAGGGGAAAATCCCCTCTTTTATCAGAAATTAAACACTGAATGAAGAACCACAACCACAAGTTGATTTTGCATTAGGGTTGGTCACCACAAAACGTGAGCCTTCTAATCCTTCAGTATAATCAACACTACCGCCCACTAAATATTGTAGGCTCATAGGATCAACAACCAAAGCAACACCTTGCTTTTCAATTGTCATATCACCTTCGTTAATTTGGTCATCAAAGGTAAAGCCGTATTGGAAACCGCTGCACCCACCACCAGTGATATAAACACGCAGACGCAGATTCGGATTATCTTCATCAGAGACTAAGTCTTTTACTTTAATTGCTGCCGCATCAGTAAACTGCAACGGCAGAGCTGCATCATCACTCATTTTTAACTCCATACCGATCAAGCGGTAAATTCAGCGTAAGCAAGCAGCCTACTCAGATCAATTACCTTAATTATCCGCCAGCTTATCCATTGATTCAAGTGCTGTAACACATTTCCACACTTTTAAGCATGTTAAAAGGAATTGCTCAAACGATTTTCAAGCCTGTTTTATGTCAAACTCTTTGAAAAGATAAAAATTTCGAGTAAGCCAATTTCCAAGAGCAATAATAAAGATAGTAAGCGCGTCAATGAATGTCATTTGGTTTAATTGGTTCAGTGATTTAGAATAACAAGATTATTTTACGTAGACTAATATCGCCTTTTTTCAGGAGCCTTGCATGAGCCACTCTTTAGACCTATACAATGAAGCACAACAGCTTATTCCTGGTGGTGTCAATTCACCCGTTCGCGCTTTTAATGGCGTTGGTGGTACACCACTCTTTATTGAACGTGCTGATGGCGCTTATATTTATGATGTCGATGGTAAAGCTTACATTGATTATGTCGGTTCTTGGGGCCCAATGGTTCTCGGCCATAATCATCCTGCTATCCGTGATGCCGTAATTAAAGCCGTAAATAAAGGTTTAAGCTTTGGAGCCCCCACTGCCGCTGAAGTGGAGATGGCGAAATTAGTTTGTGAACTGATCCCATCTATTGACATGATACGCATGGTGAACTCGGGCACAGAAGCCACTATGAGTGCAATCCGCCTTGCTCGTGGCTATACAGGGCGTGATAAGATCATTAAATTCGAAGGCTGTTATCATGGTCATGCTGATTGCTTGCTAGTCAAAGCAGGTTCAGGTGCTTTAACCATGGGAGAACCAAACTCGCCGGGCGTGCCTGAAGACTTTGTTAAACATACTTTAACTTGCACTTATAACGACCTCACATCTGTTCGCCAAGCATTTGAAAATTACCCTGAAGATATTGCTTGTGTCATCGTCGAACCTGTCGCAGGTAATATGAATTGCGTGCCACCAACTGCTGAATTTTTACCGGGTTTACGCGATTTATGTGATGAGTTCGGTGCTTTACTTATCATTGACGAAGTGATGACAGGATTCCGTGTCGCGTTAGGCGGCGCTCAAGATTACTATGATGTGCAACCCGATTTAACCTGCTTAGGTAAAATTATTGGTGGTGGTATGCCTGTTGGTGCATTTGGTGGCCGCCATGAAGTAATGGAAAAATTAGCGCCTCTAGGTCCTGTTTACCAAGCAGGAACATTATCAGGCAACCCAGTCGCAATGGCAGCAGGTCTTGCTTGCCTCAATGAAGTTTCACAACCGGGCGTGCATTCCCGTCTTAATGAACTGACAACCAAATTAGCGCATGGTTTAAGACGCGTATCAAAAGAGCAAGGCATTCCAATGGTGATTAACCATGTTGGTGGTATGTTTGGTATTTTCTTTACTGATGCAAAAWGTGTGACTTGCTACCAAGATGTGATGAATTGCGATGTCGAACGTTTTAAAACCTTTTTCCACTTGATGTTAGAACAAGGTATTTACCTTGCACCAGCCGCATTTGAAGCTGGATTTATGTCTATCGCACATAGTGATGAAAATATTGATAAAACAATTGAAGCGGCTGAAATTGCACTTGCTAAAATCAAAGCCGCTCAATAAGTTATTTAATTAACCATAGATTCGATTAACAGTCACTGCCCGATAAAACTCATTATCGGGCAGTTTAGCCATTAGTTTTTACTGCCAAACATCTCTTTTACCCATTCAGGTGCATCACTTTCAGTTTCTTGCTGAGAATGATTATTTAAATCCCAAACAGGTTCTTGGTTAGCTGAACTTTGACATAACGCTTGCGGATTATCTGTCCAGATAGGTAATAAACGACCACCACCGAAATCAGAACAGTTAAATTGCCCATCAGGCATCACTTTCATCTCAACAATCCCTTCAGGTGCTCGATTCATCAATGCTAACGGTGCTTGGTTATCCAAATAACGTTGGTACACTCTTAGCGCACCCGTTGACCCTGTTAATTGCGTTGGGCCATTATTGTCTCGGCCAATCCACACAATAGCAACTTCCTTGCCATCAATACCGGCATACCAGCTATCACGCAAATCGTTGGTTGTTCCGGTTTTACCTGCAAGATGATATTTACCATATTTAGACAGTAAAACTCGCCCTGTTCCTTGCTGTACAACTTGTTGCATTCCATACAGTGTTAAATAGGCCGCTTGTGACGGAACAGCTCGCTCCGCTGATGGGAAACTTTGGTAAATTTCCTGATCATCACCATCGATAACGGAACGTAATGCCGATAGTTTTGCTCTATTTCCTTCGCCACCAATGGTTTGATAAATTTGTGCCACTTCAGCTGGCGTAAGGTTAATAGCACCTAATAACATTGCTGGCACTTTCTCTATCGCAGATGCTGGCGCACCTAAACGCACAAAGATATTGACGATTTGGTCAAGACCAACATCTAAACCTAGATTTACAGTTGGAACGTTTTGTGACCTTGCTAATGCATCAATCAGCAACATACCACCCGTAAAATTACGACTATAGTTTCTTGGGCTCCAAGTTTGGTTTCCAACTTTAACAGACAAGGGTTCATCTTTTAACCAAGTGTTTAAACGGAAACGATCTGGTTCGTTAAGTGCGGCTAAATAAACTGGGGGTTTTGCTAATGAACCAATATTGCGACGTGCATTTAATGCGCGGTTAAAGCCTGAGAACTGTGGTTGTGAGCCACCAACCATCGCGCGGACTTCACCATTGATGCGGTCGACAACCACCATCGCCCCTTCAATATCATCAAGATTTCTATCTTTACGCAACTGAGCAACACCTGATTCAATCGCTATTTCAGCAGCCGTTTGTGAGATAGGATCAAGTGTAGTGAAAATTTTTGCGCCCGATAAATCTTTGACTTTATCGCCTAATCTTTCATTAAGTTCTTGGCGTACCATCTGCATAAAAGCAGGTTGGGAGGCAACTAACCCTTCTTTCGTTTTTACGCCTAAAGGGCGCGCACTAAGCACTTCATAAAGTTCTTTATCAATGACTTTACGAGTTTCAAGGATCTTCAACACAATATTACGGCGTTTAGTGGCATTTTTTGGCTTAGTCCAAGGATTAAAAGTTGAAGCGCCTTGAACCATACCAACTAATAGTGCCTGCTGATCGAGACTCAATTCATTAATTGGTCGACCAAAATAATACAAACTCGCTAACGGGAAACCGCGAATTTCATCATTGCCATTTTGTCCTAAATACACTTCGTTAAGATACAATTCCAAAATACGTTCTTTGCTGTAATTGTAATCCAGCAATACTGCCATTATTGCTTCATTAGCTTTACGCTTTAATGTTCGCTCATTGGTTAAAAAGAGGTTTTTGACCAATTGCTGTGTCAGGGTACTTCCCCCTTGAACTGATCTTCCCGCGGATAAGTTAGCAACAATAGCACGTCCAATAGAATAAAGGCTAACCCCATCATGTTGGTAGAAATCACGATCTTCTGTTTCTATTAAGATTTTCACTAATGACTCAGGGAAATCAGCAAGTGGCAGAACTAAACGTTGTTCATTATTTGCTGATTGCATCATGGTGATAAGTTTCGGGTCTAATCGGAAGAAACCAAATGAACGCCCCGTTTCAAGGTTTTCAATTTTGCTGAGCATGCCGCGATCAAACACCATACGGGCTGAAATTGGACCTTCTTTTTGGTCAGGAAAATTAAATGGTCGACGCAAGATATCAATCGTATTACCTTTCACTGAAAACTCACCTGAATTCGTGATTTTAGTGACTTTTCGATACTGCATACCTTCTAATAAGCGCACCATTTCAGCTTGGCTGTAATCCATACCGGGTTCTAAGTTTACCATTCGGCCATAAACAGCCGCAGGTAAATCCCAAACCTTGCCATCAAGGCGTTCTTTAATTTGTTGATTTAAATAAAAAGCATAAGCGGCTAACAATACGGCAAAGACAATAAAGATTTTGACCAATAGCCAAAACCAACGCCATTTACTTTTAGGACTACGGTTTTTGTTACTCTTTTTATTTGATTGGCGCTTTTTAGCCATTAGCTCATTCTCTTCATCATCGAGGTTTTGCTCGTCAATATCATCATTATCAAAAAGCTCGTCATCATACTCTTCATAATCATCACGTTCTCTACGTCGACGTGAATTAGGTTTTTTCTTTTGCTTTACCGGCTTTTTACGTCTACCGATAGGTTCTAAATCTTTACCTGACATGGTCACTCCATATCACATTCAAACTTGGTTTGGTTAACTTTAACTCTCAACACTGTCTTAAAACATCAGATTATTGACAGAATAAAGCCATTCATTATGCCCTATGACTTAGTTCAAAGCTCATGTTATCGCATTTCTGACATGAGACAAAAATACTTGGGGCAACAATATTTATCAATTTTAAATTGAGTACATTATTTTAATATACAATTAGTTACATAACTCTACATTAGCGTTTATCTGATTTTGTCGACAACATAGCTTTCTTTGTTTGGCTGGTTGGCTGTGTATTTACGGGGTCATCAGGCCACAAGTGTTTTGGATAACGGCCTTTCATCTCTTTTTGTATTTCCCTGTAGCTTCCTTGCCAAAATACGCCGAGATCTTGAGTTATCTGTAAAGGGCGCATTGCAGGGGACAATAAAGATAAAGTAACAGTGACTTTTCCTTGTGCAACTGTTGGGTTTTGATTTTCACCGTACATCTCTTGCATCCGAATTTCAATTAATGGCGGTTTATCTAAAAAATAGTGAATACTAACTTTCTTACCTGAGCCGGATAAATAATGTGTTGGCAAAACCGTATTTAACCACTGGTTTTGCTCCCAACTTAAACGGTGAGTCAGTAATTCCGCTAAATTAATTGATTGTAATTGCTGGCGATGCGTAATGTTATCTAAATAAGGTGCTAACCATAATTCTAGTGAATCTAACAAGCTATCATCATCTACATTTGGTAATAAAACATCGGGAAACCATTGTTGTGCAAGCTGGCAGCGGATACGTAACTGTTCTGCCGACTCACTCCAATCTAAACTGGATAACCCATTTTGGCGCAACCAATATAATAGAGCTTGTTTTATCTGCTTTTTATCTGGATTGCTCCATCTTTCTGACTGAATCACTAATTGCCCGCAAAGCACTCTCCGCCAAGCAATTAATGTTCCTTTTTGCTCATCCCATTCGACCATTTCTTGTAGGGAAAACAACTCAGGACAACAAACACGTAACTCTTCAATTTTAAAAGGTAATGCTAAAGTTATTCTTGCATCTGCGGATGATTCAGGTTGCCAAAGCTCAGGTGCAATCAGCCATGGCGTTTCAACTAAACTGTCAGATTCATCTAATACTGCGCCTAAACCATTTGAAAGTTGATAACGATATTGGTTATCACGGCTTTTAGCAATACGGTCAGGAAATCCCGCAGCTAATAAGGTTGGCAACCACTTACTGACCAAATCGATTTGTTGGTTAACTATTTCACTTATTGCATGTGCATTAATTTTTTGTCCGCAAAGAATTGAAGCACGCAGACACCAATTTGCTGTAGGTTTTTCTAAATAGTTACGAAGGTCACTATGACCTCGACGAGGTGGTTCTTCTAATATTGCCACGAGTAAAGCGGCTAATTTGATAATATTCGTATTTTGGCTTTGCTGAGCGTGTTGTAAAACAGCGGCAGTCCGCACTGAACTCCCCGTTTCCGCCATTGACCGACCAAAAGTGGTTAACTGCCCTTGTGTATCAATCGCGCCTAACTGAGAAAGTAATTTTTTGGCCGCTAACACAGCAGAATTAGGGGGCATATCAAGCCATTGAAGCTGTGTCACATCTTGGCAGCCCCATTGTCGCAATGATAACCAAAGAGAACTTAAATCACTGTGTAAAATTTCAGCTTCACTATATTGCATTGCACGTTGTGCTTGCTCTTGACTCAATAAATGCCAACACACACCTTCTTCAAGCCTTCCTGCACGACCAGCACGTTGCACCATTGATGCCTGACTAATCCGCTGTTTTACCAATTTAGTTAACCCTGATTTAGGATTAAACATTCCCACGCGCTCAAACCCACTATCAACAACCAAACGAATTCCTTCAATGGTTAAGCTAGTTTCAGCAATATTGGTTGCTAAAACAACTTTACGTTTTCCTGTAGGAGCAGGTTGTATTGCTTGTTGTTGCTCTTTGATGGACAACGCGCCATATAATGGGCATAAAAGTATGTCCTCACTAACCATCGGGGCTAATTCAGAGCGTGTTTTTTCAATTTCACTCACCCCTGGCAGAAATAATAATAAAGAACCTTTTTCTTGTGACAACAACTGATAAACCGCATTAGCCACTTCTTTATGAAATAATTTATGGCCATTGATAGGATGGAAAGCGCGAGTAACAGGATAAGTTCGCCCTTCAGAAATAATCACGGGAGCATCAGGAAAGAGTGAATTCAGCCCTTGGTCATCTAATGTTGCTGACATTAAAAGAATTTTTAAATCATCACGCAATGCTTGCTGCACATCTAGTAATAATGCCAATCCCAAATCAGCTTGTAAGCTACGTTCATGAAATTCATCAAGAATAATTAAACCAATACCTTCCAACATAGGGTCATTTTGTAACATACGTGTTAACACACCTTCGGTTACCACTTCAATGCGTGTATGTGAGCTGATTTTACTTTCAGAACGCATCCGTAACCCAATAGTTTTCCCAACCTCTTCACCAAGTTGGTCAGCCAAACGCATTGCTACCGTCCTTGCCGCAATACGTCGAGGTTCTAGCATAATGATTCGCCCTTGGATCACACCACTTTTAAGAATAACTAATGGTAATCCTGTTGATTTACCCGCCCCCGTTGGCGCAAGTAATAGAACTTGTGGTGAGCTTTCTAAAGCTGAGAGTAAGGAATCACTAACATCATAAATAGGTAACACGTGGATAAAACTCCATGAATTTTAACTTTTTCTAATAAATATTTTTATAAACATATTGTTATAAACAATGTAGCATTGCTGTCTATTACTGGATGTTTATGCGGAGAAACAATGAAGTTTAATCCCCCACTACAATCAGGCACTCTCATCAAACGTTATAAACGCTTTCTTGCTGACATCATAACGTCAAATGGTGAAACAATAACAATTCATTGCGCAAATACAGGTGCAATGACAGGTTGCGCAAATCCGGGTGATACAATTTGGTACTCCACATCTGATAACCCAAAGCGAAAATACCCACATAGTTGGGAAGTGACACAAACAGCACAAGGCCATCTCATTTGTGTCAACACGTTACGAGCTAACCAAATTATTGCTGAAGCTTTGCTGGAGCAAGACATTCCAGAATTATCTGAATATACTATCATCAAACCTGAAGTTAAATATGGTACAGAAAATAGCCGTATTGATTTTTTTCTTTCCGGTGAGTCCTTAGTTGATTGTTTTATTGAAGTAAAATCGGTCACTCTGTTAGAAAATAATCACGGTTATTTCCCTGATGCTGTAACGCAAAGAGGACAAAAACATTTACGCGAGCTAACAACAATTGCTAAAGAAGGAAAAAGAGCCATACTGTTGTTTGCTGTTTTACATACGGGTATTCATGAGGTATCTGTCGCGGCACATATAGACAAAAATTATGCAAAATTGTTAAATGAAGCAGTTGAAAATGGCGTTGAAATTCTCTGTTATCAAACAGATATAACAGAGAGAAAAATGCTATTGGGTAGAAAAATTCCGTTTATCTTTGTGAGATAATGTTAGTTTAATTGGTAAGTAAAGAGAGGATGCTTGAGTTCTGGGGGCTTAAAAAGGAACAAACACGCGCGCCTTCACAGCATTACAAAACTCTTGCATGAATGATTGCCAAGACGGCTCTCTTCTGCTATTTATAGCGACCTTATTTTTCCCCTTTGGGGTTTTTGTGAAATTTGCGTGTGTAGGAGAAGCATTATGCAAGAAGGGCAAAAACGTAAGACATCGTCCTTAAGCATTCTCGCCATTGCCGGGGTTGAGCCCTATCATGAAAAGGCTGGCGAAGAGTACATGAACGAAGCCCAGCTGGCTCATTTTAAACTCATTCTCGAAGCATGGCGCAATCAACTCAGGGATGAAGTCGACCGGACAGTTACTCATATGCAAGATGAGGCAGCTAACTTTCCAGACCCTGTTGATAGAGCAGCTCAGGAAGAAGAGTTCAGTCTTGAATTACGCAACCGCGACCGTGAGCGTAAGTTAATTAAGAAGATTGAAAAAACATTGAAGAAAGTCGAAGAAGAGGATTTTGGCTTCTGTGAATCTTGTGGAGTGGAAATTGGTATCCGTCGTTTGGAAGCCCGCCCTACAGCTGATTTATGTATCGACTGTAAAACATTAGCAGAAATTCGCGAAAAGCAAATGGCTGGCTAAAATACAAAAAGATCCTTAACGGCGCGCCATTGCGCCGCTAAGGTCTTAAACAAACAAATGATTCATATTAATAAATGCCACTTCTTATTACCTACTTACCTGCAAAAAGTTTATCCTATTTTTCGACTTAGCCGCTCATTAACTCTATTCATAATAACTCTATTCATAATTTTTTGTGTTAAAGGGCGCTTTATTGATGAAAATATTTCATAACAGGCTTAATATTCATGTCTTCATTAAGAGCTGCTATCGTCGAGCTGACTACATATCAATAAACAATAATAGCAATCAATTAATTAGGAAATTTACGACTTGTGAATGACCACAATAATGAATTAAAAACGTTCAGTCACAATGAAACAATTCTGATGGTATTATTAACACCATCTATGATTGAATGTGACTTTTATGCGTTTAGCCATTCTCAAAGAAAGTTCAGTAGGCTATGATTAGCCGCTTATTTTGTTTAATGAATATTCGTAATAACATCGAGGTGTACTATTTTTAACCGAGTAGCAAATTTCTGCCGTAATATTTTATCACGAAATGACAAAGATATGCGTGACACTCAGGCAGCCGGTGAAAGGCCAGTCACTCACTCTGCATCGACAGAAAGTCATTATCTAGAGCAGAATGCGAAACAAACGAAAAATACGGTTCGTCAATCCAAACGTGCCGACATTCAGGCAGAGAAAACAGAGACAATGACGACCGGAACAGATGAAAAGATCACAATCATCCCACGTTCAGAACATAATATTTCACGAAATGATATCAGTGATAATGCGCTGAAGGTATTGTATCGACTGAATAAAGGTGGCTATGAAGCTTACCTCGTCGGTGGTGGTGTTCGTGATTTATTATTAGGTAAAAAACCAAAAGACTTTGATATCACGACAAATGCGACTCCCGAGCAGATCAGAAAACTATTTCGCAATTGCCGTTTAGTTGGTCGCAGATTCCGTCTAGCACATATCATGTTTGGACCAGAAGTGATTGAAGTCGCTACTTTCCGTGGACATCATGATCAAAGTATCACTGAAGATAAAAACCTGTCACAACAAGCCCAAAACGGCATGTTACTCCGTGATAATATTTTCGGTTCAATTGAAGAAGATGCTATTCGCCGTGATTTCACAGTAAACAGCTTGTATTACAACATTGATGATTTCTCTGTTCGTGATTATGTCGACGGTTTAAAAGATCTCAAAGATGGGATCATTCGTTTAATTGGCGATCCGGAAACGCGATATCGTGAAGATCCCGTCAGAATGTTACGTGCGGTGCGCTTTGCGTGTAAGCTTGATATGCGCATTGAGCCAAAAACGGCACAGCCAATTAAGCAATTAGCGCCACTTTTAAGAGAAATTCCATCAGCAAGACTGTTTGAAGAATCACTAAAATTACTTCAAGCAGGACAAGGTTATGCAACCTATAAAATGCTGAAAGAGTACCACTTATTTGAACAACTCTTTCCCACAATCAGTATCCGATTCACGCTAAATAATGACTCGCCAATGGAGAAAATCATTGAGCAAGTCCTGAAAAATACTGATTTTAGACTCAAAAATGAACGACCTGTCAATCCCGCTTTCTTATTTGCAGCAATGTTATGGTATCCCGTAACAGAACATGCAGAGAAGCTTTCTCAAGAAGGTGGTCTTGCTTATTATGACGCATTTGCTTTAGCAATGAATGATATTCTAGACGATCAATGTCGGTCTATTGCCATACCTAAACGCATTACTACAACCATGCGCGATATTTGGCAGTTACAGTTACGCCTTCCGCGTAGGCAGGGTCGTCGTGCGAGTAAGTTAATGGAACATCAAAAATTCCGTGCTGCTTTTGATTTGCTAGAACTTCGCGCTAATGTTGAGCGCAGAACTGAGCTACAAGAACTCGCAACTTGGTGGGATGATTACCAAAGAGCAAATAATACTCAGCAACGTGAAATGATTGCTGAACTGGGTAGTTCACCTGTACGTAAACGCCACCGCCCTCGTAAACCATCACATGCCGCGCGTAAGCCGAATAAATCTTAGGAGCTAAAGAATGGAGCAGGTTTATATCGCTATTGGTAGTAATCTTGGTGATCCGCTAAAACAAGCACAGCAAGCTATTGAAGCATTGAATGAGATCCCCAAAAGCAAAGTGAGCAAAACCTCTTCAATCTATCGCACTAAACCTTTAGGTCCACAAGATCAAAATGATTTTCTCAATCTTGCCGTGTTACTTGAAACCGAGCTTGAACCAGAAGAATTGCTTGACCATACTCAAAGGATTGAGCTTGAGCTAGGTCGAGTACGCAAAGCTGAACGCTGGGGCCCTAGAACACTTGATCTTGATATTATGCTGTTTGGAGATCGTGTTATTAGCACCCCGCGATTAACCGTGCCACATTATGGATTAAAAGAGCGGGAATTTATGCTATATCCGCTCAATGACATTGCTCCTCACCTTATTTTTCCTGATGGTGAGCCACTTGCACAAAGGCTCACTCAGGTTCCACGTAATGGTCTCACTTTTTGGGATACAACCGCTTAATCACTGAAATTTTCGCCAGTAAATACTCCTTGTGAGATCATTTCCGGAGGTTATTACAATGAAACCAATTTCTCTGTCAGTTTTAGCTCAATGCAAAAAAAACAAGCATAAATTTGCAACGATCACTGCCTATGATGCCAGCTTTGCGCAATTATTTGCTGAGCAAGGTATCCAAGTGATGCTGGTTGGTGATTCACTTGGTATGACCATTCAAGGCGAAACTAGCACCCTTCCTGTCACTGTTGAACAAATTGCTTATCACACGCGCTGCGTTCGTAAAGGTGCACCTAACGCCTTTATCATTGCTGATATGCCTTTTATGAGTTATGCAACACCTGAGCAAGCTTGTGCTAATGCCGCTATCTTGATGCAAGCCGGCGCAAATATGGTCAAAGTTGAAGGTGGTCGTTGGCTAGTTGAAACAGTAAAAATGCTTTGTGAGCGCTCTGTGCCTGTTTGCGGCCACCTCGGATTGACACCACAAGCCGTAAATGTGCTAGGTGGCTATAAAGTACAAGGCCGCGATGAAGCAACAGCAACTCAATTAACACAAGATGCGTTAGCCTTAGAACAGGCAGGAATTCAGTTGTTAGTGCTTGAATGTGTTCCAACTTCTCTTGCTCATCATATTACTGAGAAATTATCACTTCCCGTCATTGGTATTGGTGCAGGTAAAGAAACAGATGGGCAAATTCTTGTCATGCATGATGCGCTAGGGATCACAGCTCGACCGCCGAAATTCGCCAAAAATTTWCTTGCTCAAGCTGGAAATATTAATGATGCGATCGGCATGTATATCCAAGAAGTTGAAGATGGTATCTACCCAAGCGAAGCCCATTCATTTGAATGATCTAACAATTATTTAAAATTAATAAACAACTATTTAGGCTCAATAAAAAGGAACATATTTATGCTTATCATTGAAACAGCTCCTATACTTCGCCGCGAGATCCGTCGCTGGAAGCTGGATGGCAAACGTATTGCCCTCGTGCCGACAATGGGAAATTTACATGATGGGCACTTAACGCTGATTGATGAAGCAAAACAACAAGCTGATATTGTGATTGTCAGTATTTTTGTTAATCCAATGCAGTTTGATCGTCAATCTGATTTAGCTAATTACCCACGCACGTTGCAAGAAGATTGTGAGAAACTCAAACGTCGTGATGTTAATCTTGTGTTTGCACCTTCAGCAAAAGAATTTTATCCCGAAGGGATGGAAAAACAGACGTTTGTCGAAGTTCCGGAACTATCATCAATCCTAGAAGGCGCAAGTCGCCCAGGGCATTTCCGTGGCGTTGCAACTGTTGTGACCAAATTATTTAATTTAGTCCAACCCGATTTAGCTTTCTTTGGCGAAAAAGATTTTCAACAATTAAGTTTAATTCGCAAAATGGTTGATGATCTTTCTTTCGATATTCAAATAGTTGCAGTTCCGACTATTCGTGCAAAAAATGGATTGGCGTTAAGTTCACGGAATAATAATCTGTCAGCAAATGAACTGAAAATTGCCCCCCAATTATTCAATATTATGCAGCAAGCGGGTGAAAAATTAGCTTCTTCACCTGAGACTGCGGATACACTTATTCAAGAAATGAATATATCTTTGCGCGAAGCGGGCTTCACACCTGATGAACTTTTTATCCGAGATGCACGAACACTTGCCTCATTGACGCCATCTAGCCAGAAAGCCGTGATCCTGATGGCCGCATGGTTAGGCCAAACACGTCTTATTGACAATTTACAAGTTGACCTATCGCCAACTTCAGCTTAAAAAATAGGGTCAATACTTACCCACAATAAACACGGGCAAACTGCAATGATATTTAGAAAAATGTTACAAGGTAAGCTACACCGGGTCAAAGTAACACAAGCAGACCTTCACTATGAAGGGTCTTGTGCAATTGATCAGGATTTTATGGATGCTGCGGGTATTCTTGAATATGAAGCAATCGATATTTATAACGTCGATAATGGTGAACGTTTTTCAACGTATGCTATTGCAGGGGAAAGAGGTTCGAAAATTATTTCTGTCAATGGTGCAGCTGCACGCCGCGCTGCTGTTGGCGATAAGCTAATTATTTGCTCTTACATTAGTATGAGTGAAGATGATGCTCGTCACCATCGCCCTAAAGTCGCTTATTTCGACGATGATAATGTCATGAGTCGTATTGCAAAGGCCGTTCCTGTTCAAGTCGCCTAATACAAACCCTTGGTAATTCGAGTTGCAGTAAAATCAATGCAACTCGAATTATTTTTATATTAATTAAACTGTACAACGAAGTTTGCCTCTGCGTTCAATTTACCCGCTTTTATTTCTGGATTATAACGATAATATTCTGCTATTAACGGCACAGGAGTTGAGCCCGTATCTAAATCAGCTAACCTTACAAACTCTTGATTAACTAATACTTCATTATTATTTCCAGGTAATTTCACAATAAATCCGACACCACTCGCATTGTCATTTTGACCTTCATTAGTTGTCTTAATGACCGATTCTTTTCCGTTATAACTTGTAGTGTTAGCCGCTTGAAGTTTGATTTTGGCAGAGACCTTACCTGTACAATCAATAACTAAATCATTACTTTTAGAATAATTAGATGTTGGTGAACCGATTGCTGGCAATTCAGTGGTTGATATACGCGGCAATTCGAATTCCAAATCAGTATTCGTCAGCGAACACGATGTTGGGGCGCTAACCACTTTTCCAGCTAACTGATATGTATAGCCGATTCGTGTGGAACCGCCACCCGATTGATAAGGATTGATTAATATAGCACCAATAATATCACTGTAAAAAGTTGTCGACTTAGGATTATCTATCGCTGCATAAAGAATAACAGTTGCATCAATAGGCATTAAGTCACCTTCAGGGACAGGTAATGGTTGCCCTGATACCTTAAATGATTGCCCTGTAGTATTATCAATTAATACATAGGCAAAATTATCATTACCACGTGGCATAACGTGATAGGCAGGATGTCCATTAATATCACCATAATATCGCGAATTCGCAACGGTACTTTCACTGTATGTTGTATAAGCATAGACTTGCGAGTCAGCATCACATATTGCAACACCACCTTGACCGCCTTGCCTTCTAAAAGTATATCGGCCTAACTCTTGATTCTTTTTAATAAAGCCACTTAATTTTAAATCAACAAAAGCTTCCATTGTTGAATGCTTTAAACGCCCGTTTTCAACACAATTTTGTGCAGCAAAAGCATATCCCCCGGTCATTAAAATCAATATGGCACTCAGAACTAATGCAAAACTTTTATTTTTATATTTTTTCATGATGATAATTCCTTTCTAACGGCAATCAGAGTTAAGCATATAGAGCCCGTTTGTTGGTTGGATATTTTCAATGTTGTAATCCACCACACAGGTTTCATGAACGCCTTCATTTTTCCAATTGATATTAATTTTGCCTTTAGGTTTATTCGCCACTAAATACAATGTATTAAAGTTAGAGACGAGATGACTCTGCTCATCTTCAGTTATTGCCTTCGCCCCAACGGGGATCTCATTCATTGTCACGTGACGTAATTTAAACAATAATTTGTATCCCTTTTTAGCATCAAAATCTGCCAATATAAGTGCACCTTTAGTAGGAATTACATTATTGATAATGTTATTTTCAATTTCAGTGTCTTCTGGGATTGTTTTGGTATCAATTGCTAATGTATTTTTGCGATAAGGTGAAATACTCGGCACAATAGCTAATCCCGCTGAGTTAGTTTCAACTGAATGCCCATTAACAACACCAATACCTTGTGCATCTTTTGTCACAATTAGTGCGCTTGTATCTTGAATTGAAGGTGCAAATACGCCTCCATATTGTGTTCCAACAAATGCACCACTAATCCCATAATTTAAATTTTTACGGTCATCATTATAAGCATATCCAGCATTCACAATGGCGTATGGAGAACGATAGCTACTACTTATCCCGCCAGAATAACCCACATCTTTATTACCATAACTTTGATAAATATCCCAAAATCCTCTATCGGTGGAACCATAGTTACCACTTAAACGAGCAGTTTGTAATACACGATGTTGGTTATCTGTTGATGCAGCATAATTTACATACATGGAACGATCGAAAATATTTATCGGTACGCTCATATTTAAACTTAAATTATATGAGCTCTTGTTACTATTTTGGTACTGATCGCCCTTAGAATAAGTGTAATAAACGCTGTATGTGATACGATCAATATTGCTATTCACGCCCACATTATAAGATGCCTTTTACTACCACTCGCATATTCATATACAACGGAGTTTAAGTTTATTGAACTGGATGTATTGAAAATAGGTTGAGTCAACGAAACGGTATATTCATTTTTTAACTTATCGTAGCTACCTCTATAATTTTCATCATAAGAATATGCATCATCAATATTCAAAAAGTTGCTATCAAAATGACGAAAACCAGCTACAGAAACACTGGTATCGGTCATTTCGATACGTTTTGAATAGTTAACTCTAAAAGCATTTCCACTGAGTGTTTTATTGCTATCTACTTTAGCTCGAGAATGAACGATATCAGTCGTAACTGCCCCATAGCTGCCTAAGTTAAAACCGGTACCAACAGCATAAGCTTGATAATCTTCAGCGTATAAAATTCCACTAAAGATTGTCATGTAATTAGTCAGTCCATAATAAGATTCAAATTGGCTAACATAATTCCCATCACCTTTATTATGACTATCATATTTCCCCGTAGATAAACTATATCTGATACTGCCTTTTCTTTCTAAAAAGGCAATTGAGGAGAAAGGAACGATGAAATTAACTTCACTACCATTTGATTCTTGTACATTGACATAAAGGTTACCGCCATTGCTCATTGGATAATAATCAGTGATTTCAAATGGACCCGCAGGCACATTTTTCTTATAAATCACCTGATCATTCTGAACAATAGTGACAATTGATTCCGAGTTAGCAATCCCGTTGACGCTAGGTGCATATTGGGTCAGATCATAAGGTTCCATTTGCCGATCTGTCGCTAATTTAGCACCTTTTAATTTAAACGAGTCAAACAGTTGCGAACTGGTATATAGATTCCCTAGTGTTAGCTCACTTTTTATTGAATTAATATTTCTTGATACCGTATTACTGATGTTATTCCATTTATTCTTATCATATGAATTATTCATCCATGTCGAATAATTACGGTATCGCCATGCGCCTATATTTAATTTTGTTTGAATATTCCCAAAATAGCTATCATCAACTTTACCATGACTATAATTATTAAATGCTGAGAAAGAATAATTAACAAAAATAGCCGGAATACCATTGTCCCATTGTTCCTCTTCTAACTTTCTAATTCTTTGCGAATCAATCATTGATTGAGGAACGGTGAGTGAATAAATTTTAGTATTTAAATCAAGGTACTGACTCATATATTTAATGCTATTTATATTCACGCAATCTTGGTCAGTATTTAAGTTCGAGTCTAAATCAATACCAAAATTTTGCCACTCCGTATAGCTAAAACATGGTGTGAGCTGTTTAGCTGATTTTGGATCGGGCATCATCACAAAATTAATATCTTTGGTTAAAATTAAATTATTATTAATATAAAATTTTACGTAATATTTCCCTGGTGCTAGATCATTTTCTCTAAAAACATCTAAATCTTCGTTAGTTAATTGAGTATCAGTTCCCTCAATTCTTAATAAACTTGGTGGGTAATAGTCTGCAGACTTCATTTCACATGAAAATGAAGCAAATAAAATAGCCACAAAAATGGGAGAAAGCGGGTACTTTTTATGATTAAAGCGATTCATAAGCCCTGACTCTTCTTTTATAATATCATTATTTTATAAGGTAATTGATGTCTAATCCTTTGCCATAATCGTTAATGTAACTCAAAGAAACTTTATTCGCATTGCCTACGGATTTAGGCAAATTAATTGCTGTATCAGAATAGGGTTCCAAATAACTTGGCGCCTCAATCTCTTTTTCATTGATTTTTAACTTTGCAATATTGACATAATAAGGTGTTGGATTAACAACTTTGACGCCATTTGCTAAGCGTGACCAATTTAGCTTATTCATCGAACTAACAATTTGTTGATCTTCTAATGTGCTTGGACGATAAATTAATTTAATTTTATTTGTCATGGAATAACGTAAAACGTTATCTAGGTCTTCACTGCTTGGCGCAACAAATTTCACATTTAACCAATATAATGTTTCTCTATCACTTGGTAAGGCTGCAATTTTAGTAATTTGAATTGTGTTCTTTTGTTCAGATCTTAACTTCAATAATGGTGGCGTTGCTGCAAAATCTTGCGTGACCTTCCCATTTTTATCTTCAATCCAAGATTGAAGTAAATAATTCCTATTTTTATCGGTATTAAATGCAACAACACCTTCACTTTTATCTTTTTCATGATAAATAATTCGAGTTGTTTCTAATCCGAACCCCGCATAACAGGGAGAAATAGAGATAAAAAATAAAGATAAAGCAGGTACTATTTTTCTCATGAGCATAATAATCCCCTTGGGAAAAGTAACGCAGATTAAATACAATTAACCTGCGCTATAATCTTATTTATAGGTAATTTTATAGTTTACAGTTGCATCTGCTTGACCCGCTTCAACAGTGCCGCCTGTTTTCACATATTTCGCTATAAATGAACCTTCCCACTGAGAACTAAATCCAGGGACATTAATATCTTCCGTTTTACTACCATTAACGACAATTGGATTTGTTTGATCATCTTCATAATAAACACGGATGCCAACATTTTTAGCAACGCCTGCATTTCCTTTATTATCAAGTTCTAGAATAGTATTATCATTAGCACTAGCATTACCAATTAATTGAAGTGATACTTTCCCTTGATCAGGGCAATCAATTAGTGCAATTTTTAATTTACCGTCACCGCCAGTACCACCAACTTCATCATTACTTTCAAATTCACTTGTTGCAAAACGTCCCATTTTTACTTCTGCATTTGGTGAATTAGCATCATTAATATTAATAGTACAAGTTGCGTTATAAATAAGGCCTTTAAATGTAATTGTACCTGTTTGTTCTTCAGCTACAGCAGAAAAAGCTAATGAAGAAGCAATAATGGCCATAAGGATTTTTTGTGTTGGTAATTTTCTCATCTACACACCTTCATATTATTCAAAGTAATTAACAAAAATTTAAACAAAGAACTATTTATGAAACACTCCAGCCATTAAATAATTCCGTAAAAAAATTTAGCGTTCTAGATTATTTAAATTGACACATAAAAAATTACACATAATAAAAATGTGCCATAAAGAAATTAAAAACTAATTCAGTTGTCTTGCTAAGTTGTCATAAATAATTATAGCCGAAAAAAACAGTAATAAGCCAAGAGAGATCTTTCAAAACGTAAATGAACAATCTAAAAAAGATAATCAAAAAATCATATAACAGATTGTTATTTAAGAAAAATTTTTATTGATATAGATCAATAAAAAAACAATCGAAAATAGCGTGAAAAAAGATAAATATAATCAGTGTGTTACAAAGGAACTTTCATCTATACAAAGATAAAATATTTCTTATCTTTTGCATCATTAATTTACACTTTTATTTGGTATCCATAATTTTAGTTATAAAAAACATTGATTATCAATGCATTACATTGACAATCAATAATAACAAATAAAAAAACATAAAAAAAATCGAAGTGAAAATATTCCTTAAGAACAATATATTTATATTGTTGGCAATACGTATATTATTAATATATCAATACGGTATTTCTCTTATTTTCAGGAATTTTATTTGCGATATTTATCTATTTTGCGTTATAAATCACTTATAGAAAAAGGAGTAATAATATATTAACAAAAACAAAACTAAGTAATATTACTTATTTATATATTTATACTTCTTCTGATATTTAGCGATAAAAAAACTCACCGTAAAGGTGAGTTCAGAACGGTGAGTTTTTATTAATACCATCATGTTAGATTAACTTCTTAAACCACGACCTTGTTCAATCAAGTACCAAGTTAATACATAAAAGACAATTAAGAAGATCATCAAGACGCCTAATGTCACGGCAATTGACACATCTGCTATGCCTAAAAATCCATACCTAAAACCACTTATCATATAAACAATCGGGTTTAGTTTTGATACCGCTTGCCAAAATGGCGGTAACAGGGTGAGAGAATAAAATACCCCCCCTAAATATGTTAATGGCGTTAGAATAAAAGTTGGCACGATGCTGATATCATCGAACGATTTGGCAAATATCGCATTCAATAGCCCAGCAAGCGAGAAGACAATAGAAGTTAATAATAGAGTGACAACGACCATTGTCCAAGAATGGACTTGTAAGGGAATAAAAAATAGCGACACAATTGTCACTAATAAGCCCACTAAAATACCGCGAGCAACACCTCCTCCCACAAAACCAGCGATAATGACATGAGTAGGAACCGGTGCAACAAGTAACTCTTCAATATTTTTCTGGAATTTAGATCCAAAGAATGAAGAGCAAACATTAGCATAAGAGTTAGTTATCACCGACATCATAATCAAACCGGGCACAATAAATTGCATATAATCTACGCCGCCCATATCGCCAATTCTTGAACCAATTAAATTACCAAAAATAATAAAATAGAGAGACATGGTAATTACTGGCGGCAATAATGTTTGTACCCAAATTCGGGTGAACCGGGTTATTTCTTTTATCCAAATAGTTTTGAGCGCAACCCAATAAAGCGTGATCATTGTGCAGCCTCCGAATGAGTAGACTCATTCTCTTTTCTGACTAAATTAACAAATAGCTCTTCCAACCTGTTGGCTTTATTACGCATACTGATAATTTCAATACCTTGCTCATTAAATTGGCTAAATACACCATTTAGCCCTTGTTCTCTTTTTACATCGACTTCTAATGTAGACGTATCAATTAAACGCGATGTATAGCCTTTCAATTCAGGAATAGGATTTTTTGCAGCAAGATCAAAGATGAAAGTTTCTGACTCTAATTGACCCAGTAGCTGTTTCATACTGGTATTTTCAACTAATTCACCATGTTGAATAATACCGATATTACGACAAAGCATTTCTGCTTCTTCAAGATAATGCGTCGTCAAAATAATTGTTGTTCCCTGTGAGTTTAATTTTTTCAAAAATATCCACATTGAGCGGCGTAATTCAATATCAACCCCCGCAGTAGGCTCATCCAGAATTAATAATTTTGGTTCATGCATTAAAGCACGCGCAATCATTAGGCGTCTTTTCATTCCCCCCGATAAATTACGTGCTCGCTCATCTCTTTTTTCCCATAAATCTAGCTGAGAAAGATACGTTTTTGCTCGCTGATGCGCTAGATCACGAGGAACACCATAATAGCCCGCTTGATTGAGTACAATTTGTAACACGGTTTCAAAAGGGTTAAAGTTAAACTCCTGAGGCACTAATCCCAATTGCTGTTTAGCTAACACGACTTGTTTATCTAAATCGTAGCCAAACACTTTGACCGAACCACTGGTTTTATTCACTAGCGAGCTGATAATCCCTATCGTGGTCGATTTGCCCGCACCATTAGGACCCAGCAATGCATAGAAATCACCATCTTCAACTTTTAAATCAATTCCTCGTAAGGCTTTCATGCCACCAGCGTATGTTTTGGTGAGCTTTGATAACTCAAGTGCATATGTCATACGTTAAAAATACCTTTATTCTTGCCATGGTTTAAGAGCAATATAGTGACTATGATGCCACTTTTTTTGGGGGGTTGTTATGCAGAAAAGAGAAAATCGGTTGATATTTACTGATCCAACTGGCTAGAGAATTCAATATTGTCTTATCGAAATAAGTTAAGCATTATAATAATGTAAAAAAGAGTGCCAATATAGGGGTAAATCCTGTATATATTTTGTCGAATTTAAAAAACTAGGCTACACGTCATGATGAGAAAAATTGAAGAACTATTCGCAAACAACGAAGCATGGTCAGCATCTGTCAAAGAAGAAAATCCTGAATTTTTTAAAGAATTATCCAAAGCGCAAAAACCACGATTTTTATGGATAGGCTGTTCAGATAGCCGCGTTCCTGCTGAAAAATTGATTAATGCAGCACCTGGAGACTTATTTGTTCATCGTAATGTAGCCAACCTCGTCATTCATACCGACTTAAATTGTCTGTCAGTTATCCAATATGCCGTTGATGTCCTTGAAGTTGAGCACATAATCATTTGTGGACATTATGGGTGTGGCGGTATTGAAGCTGCGGTTGATAATACTGAACTTGGTCTGATTAATAACTGGTTGCTGCACATTCGCGATATCTGGTATCGACACAGCTCAATGCTGGGTGAACTGAAACCTTGTGAACGTTTAAACCGCTTATGCGAGCTGAATGTTGTTGAGCAAGTTTATAACTTGGGGCATTCAACGATTATGCAATCAGCATGGAAACGCGGACAAAAAGTGATGATCCACGGTTGGGTTTACGGAATCAATAATGGCCGTTTACATGATTTGCAAATCACAGCAGATAGCAGAGAAAAGCTGGAACTGTGTTATCGCGAAACGATTGCTAAATTAACAAATAAGAAATAGTTTTTGTTATAACTAATTGATTATAAATAACCCCCAGTGATTGGTTATCCAATTCAATTGGGGGCTTTATCAATCATTAACAATTGAATAGGTTATCTATTCTTCAAGCAAAGTCACATGTCCAATATAAGGCAAGTGACGATATTGCTGAGCATAATCAATACCATACCCAACAACAAATTTATCTTCTATTGAATAACCAACCCACTCAACTGGCACTTCAACTTCACGACGAGATGGCTTATCAAGCAGTGTACAGATAGCGACGGATTTTGGTCCGCGTAGTTCAAAAATCTCACGAACTTTATTCAGTGTATTTCCTGAATCGATAATATCTTCAACGATAAGAACGTGTTTACCGCGAATATCTTCATCTAAATCTTTGACAATTTTAACATCACGGCTTGAATTCATCGCATTGCCATAGCTTGAAACTGTCATAAAATCGACTTCATGAGGCACTTCAATTTTACGGCACAGGTCTGCCATAAAGATAAAAGAACCTTTTAACAATCCCACTAAAACTAGCTCACCATCAATATTTTTATAATGTGCGCTAATTTTCTCAGCTAGCTCGCTCACTCGCTGACTTAGCTCTTCTTCAGAGATCATCACTTCAAGAGTATGTTTCAATTTCCCAATACCTATTTGTTTAAAAACCTAAAAATCATCTTATTCTACATATGAAATCATCATCTTTGTTTGATTGCCATTAAAGAGCAAAAATTCAACATAATGAAGACATAGGAAACGCGATAATAAAATATGCGGGCAAGTATAACAGAACTCATCATTTGACGTAAAAGAGGATTGACTGACTTATTGTGAATTTTGTTGAAAGTTAACAAATATCCATATTTATAAGAGATACCATTGAAAAATAACAGTAATTTATTGATAATATTAATTGATTAATATGAGTAGTAACAATAAAAACGGTAATAAACAAGCACTGCCTCTAAAGATTGTTATTCTTACTACCATGATTTTAATTATTTTTTAAACCATCGAATTCACAACGAGACAGTGCAATACCTACCAATATTGAATTAACTGACCGAAAATCCCATCATCATTCCGGTATCTTCATGCTCTAATAAATGGCAATGCGCCATATAGGGATGCTGATTTGTGGCGGGATGTTTGAATTCCACCAATATCTCGCTGACTTGGCCTTCAACTTTAACAATATCTTTCCAGCCTTGTCTGTGTGGTTCAACCGCTCTGCCATTTTCTTTCAAAATTCTAAAACGTGTACCATGCACATGGAAAGGATGTAGCATCATGTCGCCTCGTCCAGAAACAACCCATAATTCTTGACGATTCATTGGTGCATCAAATGCAGCTTCTGTCATAGAAAAAGCTTGGCCATTAATTGTATTCGCATTATGTAGATCAAACTCCCCACCATTCATGCCGCAATGGTTCCCATTAGCACGATTTCCCATTCTATGCCCCATCATTTCCCTATTGTCACCATTATGCATCATTGGACCATTCATCATGTTGCCATGGTGCATCATACCGCCCATAGCTTGGTCACCGTAACGTTCTCGTAACAGCATCATCCCTTCCATATCTAATCGCATATCCATCATAAGATGGAAACGACGGCGAGTAAGACCCGTTAAAGAAGGAATTGCAGGCATCGTTGATAATACTGAAGGCAATTTACCTTCTCCCGCACTCATCATTGTTTCAACATGTAATACAGGAAGAGGCTGGTCAAATGGGGTAATCGTCATACCTATCTGATTGACAGGCAAAGTCACTAAATCAAATGGCTGACCATCAGATGCATCAATTAAGACTTCAAAACGTTCTCCCATTAAAATAGGAAGTTCTGTTACAGCAATAGGCTCAGCTAACAATCCGCCATCACTTGCCACAACATACATTTTTCGTCCATCACTGGTTGAAATATTTAAGCTTCGAGCATTGCATCCATTCAGTAATCTAAAACGTAACCAACCTTTAGGTGCAACATGTTTTGGAAGTACGGCACCATTAGTTAGCATGATGTCGCCAAACCAACCAATCGCAGCACTCATAATATCGAGTTGATAATCAATTTGCCCATCATCTTTCAAACGTTTGTCTTGTAAAATAACTGGAATGTCATCAACACCCCAAACATTTGGTAGGCCATGTTTATCACTGTCATCATCTTTGATGAGAACTAGCCCCGCAAGCCCCATGGCAACCTGATAACCCGTTTTACCGTGAGTGTGTGGATGGAACCAACAAGTTGCCTCATCCTGCTCCACAGTAAAATTGACTTTTCGGCTATCTCCCGGACGAATAATAGCCTGAGGGCCTCCATCTTCTTCACCTGAAATTTCCAACCCGTGCCAGTGCACTGTTGTCTCTTCTGGTAGATGGTTAACAATATCAATATTAACCTGTTGACCATTTTTCAAACTCAATGCAGGTCCTAACAGATCACCATTATAACCCCACGTGATCGTTTTTTTTCCCGGAATAAATTGCGAACTGCCTTCTTTTATGGCAATTTTGATATTGCCTTGAGCATCTGGCTCAAGTAAAGGTGGGATGGCTAAAGTTGGATAATTACCCGCAGCTATTGCTATTCTGCTCCAAAGAGGTAATGTACTGGCAGTGCATGCAATGGCACTTAATTTAATGAAATCACGGCGTAACATTGATTCTTTTCCTTTTATCATCAAATCAATATACTCATCGACGTGTTCAAACAATTATTAGCTAATCTGTCTCACTGTAAAGCACAGTATGTACTTATGAATCACTTTAATTGACAATTAAATAATGAAAGTGATTAATCGCTTCCACACCTGTCGATGATCTTTTGTCATTAAATGATAAAGCTTCCCCCTACAGGAAGGTCAAGTAACCATGCTTTAATTATGGATATATAATATAGCTTTAAGAAAAAATATACTTGACTAACAATTCTATTGTTATGTTAACGTTACTTGACATGAAAAACAGATAGAATACTGAATGCGCAAATTTACCTTAATTTTTTACATCATTACTTTGCTAGGTGTGACTCACTCAGCCAGAGCGCTAAGTTCTAGTGAAGCAGAAGATCTCGCTGATTTAACAGCGGTTTTTATTTATTTAAAATATGATTGTGGCTATTCACAAATCCCTGATCGCGAAATTGAACGAGCAATTATTTACTTTGCTCGCAGTAATAAATGGGATTTGAATGACTATGATTCGAAAAAAATGACACAACTCAACAATGAAAGTTATCGTGATTTGAAATCCATTCCGCTACCACAAGATTTTAAATGTCAGTCATTAGCTCGTGATTCATTAGGTTTGTTTGCTTACGTTAAGTAGCTACTGATAACCGCTTTTTAGCCATTTATTGAGTTGAAAGCTGTTTGGTTTTTAATAACTAAACAGCTTTATTCACCTATTCACAACAGCACATCTAGTGTGAACGCTTTTCTCGTCTTTCTTGCCAAAACATCACAACCGATGGGATAGTTTGGATAATAACCATTCTAATAATATGGTTCGACATCACAAATCCCGCATCTAAATTCATGGTAATAGCGGCAAATGTCATCGCTTCCATGCTGCCTGGCGCCCAAGCTAATAATAAAACTTGCATAGGATAACCCGTAATCCAAGCCGCAAAAAGGGTAATGAGTAACGTCAGAAAGATATTGATGATAACGACTTGTGCAGATGAATAGATATTTTTAATCAATGATGTCATCGGAAAAACAACAAAATGGTTACCGATGTTCATTCCTATTAGCACCATACTAAGTTCCGTTATCATAATCGGAAAGTTTATCGGTACATTAACCCAACCTTGAATTAAAGAGGCTGATGCCAAAGATGTCAGCATAAAGGGTGCGGGTACATGCAGTTTTTGTAGGATCAGACCTAAAACTAGCCCCACTAATACAATAATACTTAGCCAAGCTGTTGCCTCTAATGTTAAGGAAGGCAATTCAATCATAGGTTGCGGATCACCGCTACTTCCAACAACTATTCCCGCTAATAAGATAAGGATAATCAAACGAATAGTATGCGAAATGACAATTTTTTGTGGCGGAGTATTGGTGTGATCCATTAATGCCAATATGGCAGCCATTGCACCGGGAACAGAACCAAGCATTGCTTCTTGCTTTGTCCAACCTACTTTTCGATGAAACCAAAAATAACTAAATGAAAATTGGACAGCTAGACAGATAACTAGCATCACTAACAATAAAAAAAGGTTCTCTGCTTGCAGTGAAACCTGATTAAACATTAATCCGACAGATGTCCCTAAAGAGAGCTGAACAAATGTGAGTGTATATTTAGGAATCGCGAATTGAATGCCAAAACGATGGAAAATGATAATAGCAAGAATAGGACCAAACATTAGTGCAAGTGGTATACCTAAGTAGGTTAAGGAGCCACCAATTAAGGCGCAAATAGCAATACCTAATCCCATCTTCAACAATCTTATCATTGTTAAACCCTACTATTACGCAAATATACCAAGCGCTTAAATCATGGTTTATCCGAGGTTGCTAATGACCCTTTAAGTCAACTTATGTTTATCTACATATTTACATGATGTATTAAACAACAACCTCGGCCCATTTCACTATATGGATTTTATCATATAATTGCCATAGTAATTATTTCGCTATGTCTTATTTTTATTGATTTATTCAGCTGCTGTCATTTAAATTAGCGAGACACAAAATCTTGCAAATAATACTGTGGAAAGCCATCTATCTATATCAATTCAATATTGATTAAATGATTAATTCTACTATTTTAATTGTGATTCTTTATCTGCAATAGCTTGGTTAATAACAGCTTTTGCCATCCATTTAGCCATTTTTATGACTTCATCATCTTCTTGTTTCCAAATATCTTTTAAGACGACAAATATTTCTGAACCATAAATGACAGAGAAGGCTTTGATCACTTTATCAATCAATTCTTGCGGAAACTCACCTTTCATTGGCTCCGTCACCATCGCCAAAATATCCTTACGATTTCCCCGCTCAAGACGTTTTTCTGTCTGTTCTTGTGGTGATGCTCGCCCTTTAGCCCATTGCTGTAAGGAAATTTGTAATGCTGCCCTAAGAGCGCCTTCATGCTCAAACATGCGAGGTAAAGCAAAAGTCAGTAATTCATCAATCCGTTCTTCTGTTTTTTCACTGCTTGGTTTCCAAGTTAAAATAGGTCCAAGACTTGCGTTAACGATGGCAGCAATCAGGTCACTTTGTGTCGGGAAATAGCGATAAGCAGTGGCTCTTGAGACGCCAGCTTCGATGGCTAATTCAGAAACAGAAGGGATATCCCCTTTTTCAAATAACATTAATGCAGTATTGATCAACAAATTATAAGTCCGCTTTCGTGTCCCTGTATATTCATGACTTGAATTAATTAATGTCATTTATTCCTCCTCCGTCAACATATTCATCTCTCTTATTTAAACCATTCTTATAATAAATTACACATAATATTTTATAACTAAACAAAGTACATAAATTGTTAGTAATGATACTGAATTCAGCTCACTTCCTTTTATCCTAAATCATTTTTAATTGACTTAAATAGTTTTCAAAAAAAATCATCTTTTATAAAAAAAAATGAATGACAAAGAAATAAATAATTATTATTTATCATAAAGATACAAAAATTCATCATAAAAGAAATTTATTCAGATTAAAAATGAGACATTAGTCTCAATCACTAACAAACCAAAATGATACTATAGTCTCATTAAGATGATAAACATCGAACCACATGTAAGGATTTTCCTATGAGACAAGATCCGGGATATATCTACATTGCAACAACATTAGATACGAAAAGTGATGAACTATTCTATGTAAGCGACCTCATTAAAAAAGCAGGATTAGCAGTACGTACTGTTGATCTAACGACTCGCCCAACCCAGCTTAGCAAAACCGCGGATATTAGTGCGCAAGCTGTTGCTGAATATCATCCAGAAGGTGCTAAAGCTGTTTTTTGTGGTGATAGAGGAAAAGCCATTGAAGCAATGGCTCAAGCGTTTAGTCTTTTCCTACAAGCACAAACCGATGTTGCCGCTATTCTAGGTTTAGGTGGCTCAGGTGGAACGGCACTTATCACACCAGCAATGCAATCTTTACCTGTAGGGATCCCAAAGTTGATGGTTTCCACAATGGCTTCAGGCGATATCTCAGGTTATATCGGGGCAAGCGACATCTCAATGATGTATTCAGTCACTGATGTTTCTGGGCTTAATATTATTTCTCGTAAAGTACTCAGAAACGCAGCAAATCAAATTGCAGGTTCAGTCTATTTTCAACAAGAAGATGATGATGTTATTGAAGTAAAGCCCGCAATTGCATTGACCATGTTTGGCGTGACAACACCTTGTGTTCAACAACTGACTAAACAACTTGAACCTGAATATGACTGCTTAGTTTTCCATGCCACAGGTAGTGGCGGCAAAGCGATGGAAAAATTAATTGATAGCCAACTTTTACATTCCGTCTTAGATATTACGACAACTGAAGTCTGTGACTACCTTTTTGGCGGTGTCCTCGCTTGTGATGAAGATCGTTTTGGTGCAATAGCCCGAACTAAAACTCCTTGTATCTTGTCATGTGGCGCTCTTGATATGGTCAATTTTGGTCGGCCATCAAGTATTCCAGAACAATACCAAGACCGCTTGTTCTATCACCACAATGCTCAAGTGACTTTAATGCGGACGACAAAAGAAGAAAATGCGCAAATGGGGCGTTGGATAGCGGATAAGCTTAATCGTTGTGAAGGTAAAATGAGTTTTATTATTCCAACTGCTGGCTTTTCAGCATTAGATATTGAAGGCGCACCATTTTGGGATCCTCAAGCAGACCAAGCTTTTATCAATGCATTAACCGAAAATCTTATAACAACAGAAAACCGCAAACTTATTTTGAGCGCTTATCATATTAACTCACCTGAGTTTTGCGAACAGGTTATTCAATTACACCAGGAACTTTTGAACAGCAAATAAGGGTTTATTCATGAAACATAATCGCGAAAATCTACTTAAAAACTTTAGAGATATGATTGCACGCGGCGAACCAATTATTGGCGGCGGTGCAGGTACAGGGCTATCAGCAAAATGTGAAGAAGCGGGAGGAATAGACCTTATTGTTATTTATAATTCAGGTCGTTATCGTATGGCGGGTCGCGGCTCGCTTGCAGGCCTCTTAGCTTATGGCAATGCAAATGAAATCGTGATGGATATGGCGAAAGAAGTACTACCCGTTGTTAAACACACCCCTGTTCTCGCTGGCGTAAATGGCACTGACCCATTCTGCCAATTTGATCAATTTCTTGATGAAATTAAATCAATCGGATTTGCTGGTGTACAAAATTTCCCAACAGTTGGCTTAATTGACGGTAACTTTAGAGCTAATTTAGAAGAAACTGGCATGGGTTACGCACTGGAAGTCGACATGATCCGTTTAGCTCATGAAAAAGGCCTATTAACCACGCCTTATGTATTCAGCCGTGAAGATGCTATTGCAATGGCTGAAGCAGGTGCCGATATCATTGTGCCACATATGGGATTAACAACAGGCGGGAATATTGGCGCTGAAACGGCATTAACATTAAAAGATTGCGTTCCGTTAATTAATGATTGGGCAAAAGCCGCTAAGTCAGTCCGTGATGATGTAATTGTCTTATGTCATGGTGGCCCAATCGCAACACCTGAAGATGCTGAATTTATTTTAGCAAACTGCCCTGATTGTCATGGCTTCTATGGCGCAAGTTCCATGGAGCGATTACCAACTGAAGTGGCTTTAACTGCAACAACTGCTAAATTTAAATCAATTACTCGTTAATCATTTTATGGCTTTGCCAACACCAGGGCGCTTACTTAAGTAAGCGCTTTTTTATTGCCTTAGTTTCTTTCTATTCATGAATAGAAAATATCTCATGCCATCAATTAAACTAATTTAGCAATCAATTTATCGAGGTCACCTTGTAAAAAATGCACGGGTGGGATTTCAATTACCGTGAAAGCCCCCGCGGCCTGCTTCATTGTGGCGCGTGCAGCTGATACCATAAATTGTGAAGTCAATGCAGGATTATTAATACGCATTGAATATTCAAAGAGTTGATTATGTGTGGCACCAGAAACACCTTTATGTGTCATGTGTACACCATGACCTACATCTTTCAGCGCATCAATACTATCAACTTGGCGAATATGTGTTTCATCTGAAGAAAAATACTTATCTGCTTTGATAACGCGTGAAACCTCAGCAAAATCAGCCTGTTTTTCTAATTCAACATACACCATACGGCGATGAACGCCGGTACCTAATGGAATAGTGACTGATAAAGCATCTCTGACGCCTTCAACAGCTTTAGCCGCAACACTGTGCCCCATGCTCATACCGGGCCCAAAGTTAGTGTATGTCACCCCTTTTGGTGCCATTGCCAACATCAACGTTCTCATAATGGAATCAGAGCCTGGATCCCAACCGGCCGAGACAATTGCAACGCTATCATGTGCTTTTGCCACTTTATCTAATCGATTTTTAAGCGCTACAATATCAGAATGAACATCAAAACTATCCACTGTGTTAATGCCAAGGCTTAAAATATTTTCAGCTAATTCTCCAATGGCGCGAGTGGGTGAACATAGCAATGCGACATCGACTTTTCCTAGTTTTTCAATCTGATCAACAACGGAATAACCCGCCAGCTCAGCTGGAATATCTTGGATATTACGACGAACAACACCAACTAACTCAAAATCTTCTGCGGCTTGCACAGCTTCAAGAGCATAGCGGCCAATATTTCCGTAGCCGACTATTGCGACTTTAATCTTTGTCATTTTATCTCCGTTAGGACTCAAATTATCATTTTTAGATGATGATAATCGCTACTTTATATCTAAATAAGTTAGCAGGATCAGACTCATTAGACAAAAGATTCATTTTCCACAATTTAAGTCATATTCGCCTCTATCAAGGATAACCAAATCAAGGTAGAATCTGACTCGTTTTTTCTTTATCCCTCTTTGATAATGTCAGTTACCTAAAAGTGGTCGAAACCTCTCCTGATAAATAATTTATTATTTAATAATCAGGCGATTGATTGATGCGTGCTATCAATCACCACTCGAAGTATAGCGGGAAGTTTTCTATTATTTTATTTTGAAGGTTCTTCATGCCCCAATCCAATGTCACTGAGAGATCACTTTTCTCGCTCAGTTGGCCAATATTTATTGATATTTTTCTTCATTTGGCCACCTTACTGATTAACACCTACATGGTCAGCCATGTTTCAACTGCTTATCTCGCAGCAATGGGCGTGGGTAATCAGGTTTTTGACCTATTTATTACCATATTTAGTTTTATAAGTGTGGGTTGTAGTGTTGTTATCGCTCAATATATTGGTGCTGGCCGCCGCGAAAAAGCGAATCAGGCGATCCATATATCGATTGCCTTTAACTTTTTACTTGGTTTTTCCAGTGCCCTGATTACCCTATTTTTGGGTTACAAAATCCTTAGCGTTATGAATACACCATCTCATCTCATGGAAGATGGTTATGCATATTTACACATCTTAGGGATTTGTTTAATTCCAGAAGCGATTTCAATCATTCTCGCAGCCTGCTTGCGCGTTTATGGCAAAACCCAACCAGCAATGTGGGTCACCTTTATTGCCAATATTATTACTGTTATCGGTAATATGATTGTTTTATACGGCTTTTTTGGTTTACCTCAATATGGATTGGAAGGCGTTGCATGGTCAACAGTGGTTGGCCGTGTTGTTGCCGTTATCTTACTTTCTTGCTTACTATTTTATGGTTTAAGAATTAAATTTGTTCCACTTATGCTCGTTCGCTGGTCACGAAATATGCTCAGTAAAATTTTGCATATAGGATTACCTTCTGCGGGTGAAAACTTAGTGTGGATCTTACATTTTATGACCGCATCAGCCTTTATTGGTTTGATGGGGGAAACCGCACTTGCCGCACAAACACTTTATTTCCAACTATCACTGTTCATTATGCTATTTGGCATTTCTATCAGTATCGGAAATGAAATAATGGTGGGTCATCTCGTTGGTGCAAAACGCTTTGAAGATGCTTATCGACGCGGCATAAAAAGTCTCAAAATGGGCTTTTATTTCACGATTGTTATTGTCTTTTTCTTCTGGTTATTCCGTAATCCAATTATTGATAACTTAACGGAAGATCAAGGTATTATTCATTTATTACTGCCCTTGTTCCTACTTTCTGTTTTCTTAGAGCCCGGACGTACATTGAATATTGTGATGGTCAATGCGCTTAGAGCTTCAGGTGATGCACGTTTTCCTCTTTGTACCGCAATTATCTTTATGTGGGGTGTTGCTATCCCATTAGGTTATTTCTTGGGTATCAAAATGGAAATGGGCTTATTGGGAATTTGGATTGGCTTTTTTGCAGATGAATGGCTACGAGGCCTAACAAATGCTTGGCGCTGGCGTTCACGTAAATGGCAATCAAAAAGGCTTGATCTCGAAAGTTAGTGTTCAAAATGCACATTCAATCTCACTAACACTTTAGATGAGATTGAATGTGATGCATCTCAAAATCAAAAAATAAACACTATAAAAGTGTGATTAGGTAGGAAATTTTTCTACCATGTGTTTTTTACCTGGCAACATAGTGAAACTTTTCTCCTCCGTTTTCATTAGAATATCCACATAAACTAGATGTTCTTTTGGGGATCTCATCATGCCAGTTCAAGTCCAGCCTCTTCTTTGGCAATATTTTATTAATGCCGTAAAGCAGGAAGTCAAACCTGCTTTAGGATGCACTGAACCCATTTCTTTAGCATTAGCTGCTGCTAAAGCCGCATCTTGCTTAAAAGGTGAGATTATTCGTGTTACTGCTTATGTATCCCCAAATTTAATGAAAAACGGCATGGGTGTTACTGTGCCGGGAACGGGAATGGTTGGCTTACCAATAGCGGCTGCATTAGGTGCTATTGGCGATGATGCAGATGCAGGTCTTGAAGTATTAAAGTCGGCTTCTTATGCTGAAATTGAGCACAGCAAACAAATGTTAGCAAAAGGCTTAGTCACTGTTGATATTAAGCAACCTTGTGATGAGGTCATCTATTCTGAAGCTTCAGTTTATACATCGCAAGGTTATGCGACTGTCATCATTGCAGGCACGCATACCCATATTGTCAAAATTATCTGTAACGGCAATGTTATTTTTGATGACTCACAAAAAACATCCCATAATCAATCTACAACAGATTGTGCGGTTGATGTTGAGTTACCTCCTGTGACAGCAAAAGCCGTTTACCAATTTGCGACACAAGCGCCACTGGAAGATATCCGTTTTATTTTAGAGTCTGCTCAATTAAATGATGCATTATCTCAAGAAGGGCTGCGTAATGTATATGGGCTACATATTGGTAAAACATTACAAACCCAACGTGATCGCGGCTTACTCTCAAAAGATCTATTATCAGAAATTATGATCAGAACTTCTGCGGCTTCGGATGCGCGCATGGGCGGTGCTATTTTGCCTGCAATGAGTAACTCTGGCTCAGGAAACCAAGGTATCGCTGCAACAATGCCTGTGGTGGTAACAGCGGATTACTTACAAGCCTCAGAAGAGCAGCTTGCACGCGCTTTAATGTTATCTCATTTAATGGCTATTTATATTCACAATCAGCTACCAGCGCTTTCTGCTTTATGTGCGGCAACAACTGCGGCAATGGGCGCAGCAGCGGGTATCGCATGGTTACTTGATGCGCGTTATGACGTTGTTTCAATGGCAATTTGCAGCATGATTGGCGATGTTAGCGGCATGATCTGTGATGGTGCATCAAATAGTTGTGCAATGAAAGTATCGACTAGTGCAAGTGCAGCTTATAAAGCCGTTCTTATGGCACTTGATAATAGTTGTGTTAGAGGCTCTGACGGCATTGTTTCTGATGATGTTGACCAATCAATAGCGAATTTATGCGCTTTAGCGACAGGTTCTATGCGCCACACCGATGTACAAATTATTGAAATAATGGCCGCCAAGGCGCGATAAATTCCCCCTAAATTCCCTCTAATCTAATGAGCTGTATCTTAATAGTTGAATTACAACTTTTGAGGTGCGGCTCATAGCAACATAAAATTTGCTATTAATTAATTGTTTTTATAGATTAAATTATTAGGCATCATTATTTTATTTTTAGATCAGTTTATCTTAATAAAGTAAAATTAATATTTAACTGTCATTATTAACCTCACTAAATCAATACAAATCAGATAATAGTTCATTTAAGTTGAAATAATTACATAATGAATAATTTTCATCATAAATTATAAATAACAATAGGAAATTATTTATTCTGATTTGGTATTTCTTTTCATTCCACACTATCTATTAGTCTGCATCTAACCTTCCCACTAAACAAACCAGATATACAAAATAACTATCCTGCTATCGGCAAGGACGACTTGGCGATATAAGTAACTATAACATGATGGTTTTATTATAAAAATTTATTGAGAGAATCGGCTGTGAACATTCAATCTGCACTTGGGAAAAATACGACACCCTACATAATAAATTCATCAGATCTTCCTATTGCTGATGAAGTCATTATTGAGTTTCATCACGTCACAAAAATATATGCCGCAATGTCAAAGCAAGCACAAAAACCAGCGGTTAATAATATTAGCTTTAAAGTTTATAAAGGCGAAGTATTGTGCTTGATGGGAACATCAGGAAGTGGCAAATCAACCTTATTACGTCATATCAATAGATTAATTGACACAAGTAATGGTGAGATACTTATTGAGGGGCAAGATATTAGCACTCTTAATCATAAATCATTACGGGAATTACGTGCAAAACGCATTGGTATGGTATTTCAGCATTTTGGATTATTACCCCATCGTACTGTAATTGAAAATGTTGCATTTCCACTTGAACTAGAAGGCAAATCTGAAGACATTAGACTTGCAGCAGCTCGTGAACAACTTAAAGCGGTAGGATTAGAAGGCTGGGATGAACATTATCCTGACGAGCTATCTGGTGGAATGCAACAAAGAGTCGGTTTAGCGAGAGCATTAGTCACCAACCCAGACATTTTATTGATGGATGAACCATTTAGTGCTTTAGATCCCACCATTCGCCGAAGCTTACAGCACCATTTTTTGCAGCTTGTTCGTGAAAGAGGTATTACAACATTATTTGTCACTCATGATCCCAGTGAAGCATTACGCCTAGCTGATCGCATTGCTGTAATCCGTCATGGTGAATTGATTCAAATAGCAACACCTGAAGAATTATTAGATAGCCCCGCAGATCCCGAGGTTGCAGAGTTTTTTCAAGATTATACCGCTACGCCAGCTTTATTCGCTGTTCCGCAAAGTAAAACCGCTAAAACGGAAATAGATGTCGTACCAGAAATACCGGCAACACCCTTATTTTCAATATGGAAAACCTGCCTACTTGGGCCAGCCTCTTTCGCTGAATATGGCAAAGGTGGTCTTTTTTGGTTCACTTCTGCATTAGAAGTCGCTGCGGTTGCATTATCAATACAAGGTATTTTATTTAATTGGTGGCTAACACTTATTGGGATTTCGTTATTCTTTGTTAGTCGAATAATTACAATTTTACAGATCAAAAGAGCAAGAAATAATCGTCATTTAGGATGGAAATTACCATTATTTGTATTAATTATGAGCCAATTTTTCGTAATTTGGCGAGTTTTCACATCAGATACCAATAATGCTTGGCTAATGTTTCCCGCTGATCGACAACTATTTGCCAATACCGCGCAATATATTGATAACCTGATTGATTGGTCTCAAACCACCTTTGAAAGTGTATTTGTGGGATTAATCGTGCTAGTGCGTACTGTTATCGAGAGCATTGAATCTATTCTCGGTTGGCTACCTTGGACTGTCAGTGCGTTAGCTTTAATTTTCTTATCATGGCGTGCATCGGGACTTGGTTTGAGTCTATTAAGCGCATTCGCTGTAAGTTATATCGGTGTTTTTGGTTTTTGGGAAAGAACGATTTCAACATTAGCTTTAGTCGGTTCTTCAGTATTTATCGTTTTAGTTATCGGCATTCCATTGGGCATTTTAGTTGCAAGTAAAAAACTCGCGCGCCGGATCATCACGCCACTGCTCGATATCATGCAAACACTTCCAACATTTGTCTATTTAATCCCAGCCGTCGCATTTTTTTCCATTGGCAAAACACCTGCGGTCATAGCAACTGTCATATTTTCATTAGCACCAATGATCCGTTTAACCGCACTAGGTTTACAAGAGGTGGCAAAAGAATCCGTGGAAGCTGCCGTCGCTCATGGCGCAACACCTTGGCAAGTATTAACTAAAGTCAAACTACCATTAGCAAAACGTTCATTATTATTGGGTATTAACCAAACTATCGTGATGAGTCTATCAATGGTGGTTGTCGCGGCATTAATTGGCGCAGGAGGATTGGGCTACGATGTCATGGCGGCATTACGGAATATCAAGGCTGGAGAAGGAGTGCTTGCTGGTATTGCGATTGTACTTTGCGCATTAATTCCAGACAGGATCATTCAATCAAATCTACATAAACAACAATAAAAATACTATTACACACTAAGGGGATCTTATGAGTAAATCATTACTGAGACAATTAGGAGCGGCAGTACTATTCACCGCACTTTCCTTTCCATCGCTAGCAAAAGATAAAGTTGTGATCGGTGAACAAAACTGGACAGGTGCTATCGCCATTCAACATATTTTAGGCGAAGTCATCAAAAGTCGTTTGGATGGTGATGTTACTTATCTTGCCGGTGACCTACCGGTTTTATTTGCCGCGGCAGGTAAGGATGATGGCACAGTCGATGTGTTAACAGATGTTTGGTTACCAAACCAATCTGCCGCTTGGGCAAAATATGTTGTTGGAAGTAAAACATTGGTGCCGACCAAAAATCCTTATATTGGTGAACAAGGATTTTATATTCCTGGATATTTGCAGGATAAATACAACATCAAATCAGTTTACGATTTGCAAAAAGCGGAAATTGCAGAGTTATTTTCACCTTTAGGCGGAGGAAAGCCAGAATTACTCGTAGGTCCAGCTGGTTGGGAATCGACATATATTGGTGAAATTAAAGCTAAAGATTATGTATTTGGCGATAAGTTTACCCCTATTTCCACCGAAGCTTCTGTCACTTATGCGAAACTAGCAGCGGCTTATAAAGCAAAACGCGGTGTGATTTTCTATGCTTACACGCCTGATTGGATTTTTGCTGCCTATGATTTACGTCGTTTAGAAGAGCCTGAATTTGATGGATATGCTCAAGATAATAAAAAAGATGATCCAGCCTATAAAGTAGATGGATGCTGGAAATTTATTAGCCCAACGGTAGACAGTGATTGGCTCAATAAAAGTAAAATTACGTGTGCTTATCCTGATGCAAAAGTCTATGTGCTCTCTGCTGCTAGTTTAGAAAAACGCGCACCACGAATTGCAGCCTTATTACAAAATGTCGCCATAGAACCTTCACAACTAAACCAATTGATCTTGGAAATTGAAAAAGAGAATGTTCCACCCGCTATTGCCGCAAAACAATGGGTACAAAACAACCAAGCCACCGTCGATAAATGGTTAGCTTCAAAATAATAACATTTTAAAAAACCGTGAGGTCATGATGAGTAACAATAAGCAAAATCTATTACAGCAAGCTACATTTGGTGCGGGTTGCTTTTGGGGGGCTGAA
Organism: Providencia sneebia DSM 19967; assembly: GCF_000314895.2. Classification (GTDB taxonomy): domain Bacteria; phylum Pseudomonadota; class Gammaproteobacteria; order Enterobacterales; family Enterobacteriaceae; genus Providencia; species Providencia sneebia. The sequence goes on from NZ_CM001773.1 coordinate 3,329,562, forward strand.
GCTGCTTTTCAAGAAATAAAAGGCGTTGTGCATAGCCAAGTTGGCTTAGCCCGCTCTGAAGAGATAAATTCACCTTGGATCGAAGTTGTTCAAGTTGACTTTGATCCGAACGAAACCCATTACAATGAGTTATTGGCACTATTTTGGAAAATTCCTGACCCTTTATCTGTTGATAAACAGGGCCATGATATTGGTGAAAAATACCGTTCAGCCATTTTTACCCATTCTGATGAGCAAACACAACTGGCTATTTTATCAAAACAGCAATTACAAAATGAGCACTACCCAAACCAAGCTATTGTCACAGTCGTGACACCATTATATGAATTTGAATTAGCTGATGAAAAAGATCAGAACTATATTCAAAAACACGGTGCGGGAGCCTGCTCAATTTAAGTTTTTATCTTTAGACGTCCTGAAGAGATTGTCTTCCCCATCTCTTCAGGTAACGTTATGCTAACTGAGCGAATTTTTCGCGTATTTCTTCTTCCGGTAGATTAACACCGATAAAAACGAGCACACTTTCGCGCTTTTCATTCTCTTGCCAATCTCTATCCCAATCAGCACTATATAAACGCTGAACACCTTGGAATAACAAGCGTTTTGACTCATCTTTAATCGATAAAATACCTTTATAACGCAACAGATTATCCGCAAAACCAAGTAATAAATCTTCCATCACTTGAGAAACTTCCATCAGTTCTACCGGATAATCAAATTTAACAACGATAGAACTCACTTCATTTTGTTTTTCCGGAGTAAAACGGAATTTAGGTTGGCTGACATTCAATGTTGGATCTAATAAAAATCCTTGAATATCGAATAACAAATTAAGGTCAATATCGCCATTAACAACAGGATAAATTGGCGCGCGCGCATTGATGCGCTGTAATCGTTCTGCTAATGCTTCATATTGCGGCTGTATATCAGTCTTGGTTAAGAGAATTCTATCTGCGTAACCAATTTGCGCTTGGGCTATGGCAAAATCGTTGAGTTGTTTATCTGCATGAACCGCATCCACCAAAGTAATGATGCCATCCAATAAAAAACGTTCACATAAAATTTCGTGTGAGAAAAAAGTTTTGGTTATAGGACCCGGATCGGCCATTCCCGTGCATTCAATCACTAAGCGGTCAAAATTAAGCTTACCGCTATCAATACCATCCAATAAATCTAATAATGCATTTTCAAGTTCATTAGAACGGCTACAACAAATACAGCCATTACTTAATGTGGTAATTTGAGTTGCCCGATCACCAATTAAGGCATTATCAATCGGCACTTCGCCAAATTCGTTTTCAATAACCGCAATTTTATGTCCATGGTCAGCTTGGAGTATGTGACGCAGTAAGGTCGTTTTACCTGCTCCGAGAAAGCCAGTTAGAATAGTGACGGGAATAGGTTTCATACAGTTATCCTCATTGCATCATCCATTAACAGCAGCGAAATCCACCCTTACCACTGCCACCATAACGAGCATCCTGACGCTCACGAAAAAACTCTTTGTAGGTCATGACGGGTTTATCTGGATGGTTATCTTTCATATGTTGCACATAAGTATCATAGTCAGGAACACCCACTAGCATGCGTGCAGCTTGCCCGAGATATTTACCTGTTTTACCTAGATTTCCAAACATAATACTTGCGCTCCAATAGCTGTGCCCCACAACGATTGCGGGGCACTCATTTTTAACTAAAGATTAATGTGAAGCAGTTTTCACACCTTCTTTAGGAACTGGTACATAAGGTGTTTCTTTATCAGTACGATTTGGGTTTTTCTGTGCTTTCATTGCGACTTTGATACCATAGAAAATAATACCGTAGACGACAACTAGGAACAGAATACTTAGACCCGCATTCGTGTAGTTATTGATAATAATATGATTCATATCAGTAACTTGTTGCGCAGTTAAATCTGCACCGCCAGCGGCAATTTTCTCTTTGTAAGATTTCGCCAGATAGAGGAAGCCTTCTAATTGCGGATTATCACTGAACAGTTTCAATCCTAACGCCCAAGTTGTACAAATCAATAACCAAACTGCTGGTAGCACAGTAACCCAAATATATTTGCTACGTTTCATCTTCACTAAGACAACTGTACTTAGGACTAACGCGACCGCAGCTAACATTTGGTTCGAGATACCGAACAGTGGCCATAGGCTCTTAACGCCGCCAAGAGGATCGACCACACCTTGATACAGGAGATAGCCCCATAAGCCAACACAACCTGCTGTACCAATAATACCTGCGACTAATGAATCTGTTTTCTTCAAGAATGGGACAAAGTTACCCAATAAGTCTTGCAGCATGAAGCGACCTGAACGAGTCCCTGCATCCAATGCTGTTAAGATAAATAGTGCTTCGAATAGGATACCAAAGTGATACCAGAAGCCCATGTTAGCACCAGGGATGATTTCATGGAATACATAAGCAATACCAACAGCTAATGTAGGCGCACCACCCGCGCGGTTCAAGACTGACGGCTCACCAATATCTTTCGCGGTTTGCATGATTTGTTCAGGAGAGATGACAAAGCCCCATGAACTGACAGTTGCTGCTGCATGTGCTGAAACATCCCTCAATTGTGCCATAATTGCCGCACCATCAGGGCCACCAAGCTCATGCAAGTTAGGCATAGTAATACCCAATGCCGCAGGTGGTGTGTTCATTGCAAAATACAAACCAGGTTCAATAATTGAAGCTGCAACTAACGCCATGATTGCCACGAAAGATTCCATTAACATCGCACCATAACCGATGTAACGAGCATCTTTTTCGTTCGCAAGTAACTTAGGTGTTGTTCCTGATGCAATCAGAGCATGGAAGCCAGATACTGCACCACAAGCAATGGTAATGAATAGGAATGGGAATAATGTCCCTTTCCAAACAGGACCTGAACCATCAACAAATTGTGTCACAGCTGGCATTTTTAGCTCTGGGTTCAAAATAACAATACCAACCGCTAAACCAACGATTACCCCAATTTTCAAGAAAGTTGCAAGGTAGTCACGAGGCGCCAAGATCAACCAAACTGGCAGTAATGCAGAGATAAATGCATAACCAACTAATACATAAGTAATCGTTGTATCTTTGAATGTTAATGCTGGACCCCAGTATGGATCATGAGCGATAACGCCACCAAACCAAATAGAGAGGACTAACAAGACAATACCAATAACGGATACTTCACCGACGCGACCCGGCCGGAGATATCGCATATATATCCCCATAAATAGCGCAATTGGTACAGTCGAACAAACAGTAAATACACCCCATGGACTTTCAGCTAACGCTTTCACAACAATCAGCGCAAGTACCGCAAGGATGATAATCATAATCAGGAAGCAACCGAAAAGTGCGAGCGTTCCTGGTACTGTCCCCAGCTCTTCTTTGATGATTTCACCTAAAGAAGCACCATTACGGCGTGATGAGATAAACAACACCATGAAATCTTGCACAGCCCCTGCTAAAACTACCCCAGCAAGTAACCATAATGTGCCCGGTAAATAACCGACCTGAGCCGCTAAAACGGGTCCAACTAATGGCCCAGCACCTGCAATTGCTGCAAAGTGGTGGCCAAATAGAACATTTTTATTGGTTGGAACATAGTTCAAACCATCATTATTAATCACTGCAGGTGTTGCACGAGTAGGATCTAACTGCATCACCCTTTTTGCGATATACAAGCTGTAATAACGATAAGCGATTAGGTAAACAGCAATAGAGGCTACAACAATCCATAGCGCACTGATATGTTCCCCACGTCTAAGAGCAACCACTCCAAGACAAATCGCACCAATTATCCCTAGGATCACCCATGGAATGTGCTTTAAGATAGCTTTTTTGGTCATAGAACACCCTTAATAAGGTAAAAACGAATTTCACCTACGCTTTATTTGCTGATTAACAAATAAAACTAACCCATTGAATTTAATAAATATTATTTTTGATTGCCGCTAAATCTTTTCTGGCAGTTTTATGATGAAAAGAGTTGAGCTCTGCCATGCTGTATATGTTAAGAAATAACTAATCAGAAAGGGGTAAAGTTAAGCTAAGCGGTTGCATACGCAATTAAACGGTCAAATTCGAATGGTGAATGGTTTTGCCTGTAGGATAATGAGGATAAAAATGTGATTAACTTAACAATAATAATGAACTATCAGTCAGTTAACCACATTAACAGAAATGATGAAACATGTGTTTTTTGTTAAAAATCATCAATAAATAGCAATAATTTTGCTGCAATATTGGATTTATTCAGATTGCAATCATCATAAATATCATTTTATAAAGAAATTATTTAGCCACTCACTTTTACTAATGTCGCCGCTTTTTTTGCTTTCTCTAACGCTTCTTCCAGCACATCGGCTATTGCTAATGCCACGCCTAAGCGACGTGTTCCTGCAATTTCTGGTTTACCAAATAAACGCAATTGGATATCAGAATCTAAAGCTTGATTAAGGCCAGAGAAGGTAACATCACGACTGTGTAACTCAGGTAAAATGACCGCCGAGGCACTTGGGCCATATTGACGAATAATCCCGATTGGCAATCCTAAAAATGCTCGTACATGCAGAGCAAATTCAGAGAGATTCTGAGAAATCAACGTCACCATCCCTGTATCATGTGGGCGCGGTGAGACTTCATTAAAGATAACCTCATCACCAACAACAAATAGCTCAACACCAAATAAGCCATATCCACCCAATGCTGTCACTATCTTTTCCGCCACTTCTTGCGCTTTTTGTAATGATTTTTCACTCATTTGTTGAGGCTGCCAAGATTCACGGTAATCCCCTTTTTCTTGGCGATGTCCTATTGGTGCACAAAAATGTATGCCATCAACTGCACTCACTGTCAGCATGGTAATTTCAAAATCAAAATTCACCATTTTTTCAACAATGACACGACCTTGTCCTGTTCGTCCACCTTCTTGAGAATAGAGCCAAGCTTTATCAAGATCTTGCTCTGAGCGGATAACACTTTGCCCTTTTCCTGATGAGCTCATGACAGGTTTAACAATACATGGAAAACCAATTGCTATCGCAGCCGCTTTAAAATCGGCTAAATTCTCAACGAACTGGTAATCCGAAGTGGGCAAAGATAATGTTTCAGCTGCTAATCGGCGAATACCTTCACGGTTCATAGTCAAATAAACGGCATTAGCCGATGGCACGACTTTTTGCCCTTCTTTTTCAAGTTCAAGTAATGTTTTTGTCGCGATAGCTTCAATTTCAGGCACAATGAAATCGGGTTTTTCATTTTCAACCAAATGACGGATAGCCTCGCCATCGAGCATATTAATGGTGTAACTACGGTGTGCAATCTGCATAGCGGGTGCATTGTCATAACGATCAACCGCAATGACTTCAATGCCTAAACGTTGACACTCAATCGCAACCTCTTTACCCAATTCACCTGCCCCTAATAACATCACTTTAGTTGCCGAAGGGCATAATGCTGTACCGATTTGACTCATAATAGAAACCTTTAATACCAGATGGCGAATAATTGACTTAGAGTATATACGCAATCGTTTGCTTGAAACAACAAAGAAAATTAGCCAGATAAAATCATGGCTAATCATTCATCATAAAATAACAATAAAATCTAAGATAATTAATTAGTTATATTTTTATTTATCACCTTCATCATTTTAATTTACTGGCAATAATTCTCTTTGGTGTAATGGAGGTTGCTGATTGATAAATTCCTCAAGTTCTTCTCGTGTCGGTGCCGCATTAATTGCGCCTTTGCGAGTTGTTGCAAGAGCACCACAAGCTGCCGCCTGAGTAATAATTTTCATAAAATATTCATCATCATCACGCATTCCCAAAGTCGCAATTGCAGCAAGCAAACCTGCCATAAACGCATCACCAGCACCCGTTGTATCAATACTGGTGACATGATAAGCACTAATAGCTATCTGTTTTTTAGCAGTAAAGACAAAGCAGCCTTTTGCTCCTTGTGTCACTATCTTCAAATGGGCTGGATAATCATTTATTTTTTTAATGGCATCTTCAAGCTCAGTCTCTTTTGTCAGCCACAACAATTCTTCTTCAGAAAATTTTAAAATATCGGCTTGATGAGCAAATTGATTCACAATGGTGTGCATTTCATTATGATCACGCCACATTTGAGGGCGAATATTAATATCAAAGCTTAATATCCCACCCGCAAATTTCATTGCTTTCATAGTTTCACTAAGTGAGTTGCGACAAACAGGATTCACTAAAGCAAGAGAGCAAAAATGCAGAATATCTTTTTCAAATACTGGCAACTTTTTAGCGCTAAGAAATTGATCGGCTGATGGTGAAACTAAAAAAGTAAATTCACGTTCTCCATCTTCATGCAAAGAAACTAACACTGTACTTGTGCGATATTGCTCATCAAACTCCATTGCTTGCGTATCAACACCAATATCAAACAATGTTTTTTGCATAAAATGCCCAAATGCATCTTCCCCTACTCGGCCAATAAATCCGCTAGGTTGCCCAAGTTTTGCAATTCCAGCAGCAACATTAACAGGCGCGCCACCAGCACAAGCTTCATATTGCCTATTTTGTAATGGGATCAAATCAACAACAGCATCCCCCAAAGACCAAATTTTCATTACTTTTCTCCCCGTAAATATTTAGCTTACGTTACCAACATTGACAATAAAATTGAATTGAGACTAGAAATTTTAAGCTGTTAACGTTAACATTAGTGTTAATTAGTATAAATTGAAATCTAAAAATATGTACATGCGATATGTCACATCATCTAAAAATTATCGCTAAATAAAAATTTGATATCCATACAGAATAAATATAACCAAATGATAATAAATGATTTTAATGAGTAACGAGATTTCATAGATATAACCAAACACTCACTATCTAAGATTAAAGAAACATAGAGTGGGATCATTTACAAGCAGACAAGGATCTATGATGAAACAGCGTATCGAACTGGCATCAACAGCCCTTAACCAAGCAAGACAAACTCTTCAACATCAATTTTACCCTAACTATCATCTTGCCCCTTATGCCGGTTGGTTAAATGACCCTAATGGACTCATTTATCATGAAGGTTTATATCATGCCTTTTATCAGCACCATCCATTTAGTGCAGATTGGGGGCCAATGCATTGGGGACATGCCACAAGTGAAGATATGATCCACTGGCAACACCAGCCTATCGCGCTTGCTCCAGGGGATGAATTTGACCGTGATGGCTGTTTCTCGGGATCTGCTGTCAGCCATAATGGCCAATTATATCTATTCTACACTGGGCATATTTGGTTATCGGGTGAAGGTGACGATAGTCATATTCATCAATCTCAATGCCTTGCTATCAGCCATGATGGCATTCATTTTGAAAAAAAAGGTGTCGTTGTTCCCTGCCCTCAAGGCTATATGCATTTTCGTGATCCAAAAGTGTGGTATCAAGATGATCGCTGGTGGATGGTTGTCGGCGCAAGAGATAGCTTAGATCAAGGCCAAATTCTTTTATTCACTAGCCACGACTTACTTACTTGGTCTGAAAATTATCAAGTTTTAGCAAAAACAGATGATAAAAATGTCTATATGTGGGAATGCCCAGACTTTTTCTCATTAGGTGAACAATTTGTCACACTATTCTCACCTCAGGGGAAAAAGCCGCAAGGACATCAATATCGAAACCTCTACCAAAATGGTTATCTTGTGGGGAATTGGTCACCAAATCAGCCATATGAAATCACTAATCAGTTTTCTGAATTAGATATGGGGCATGATTTTTATGCACCGCAAACCTTTTTAGCTCAAGATGGCAGACGCATTGCGATTGCATGGATGGATATGTGGGAAAGCGCCATGCCATCAAAAGCACATGGTTGGTGCGGATGTTTCACTGTACCTCGCGAATTAACATTAGATGATCAAGGTAAGATTATCTCTAATCCAATTAACGAGTTAACATCTTTACGTACAGAGCAAATTGATATTGCACCCTGTACTTTAACAAAAAATAGTTCCCTGACTTTACTCGATGAAGCGAGTTCATGTGAAATTGAACTCATTTGGGATTTACAACAAAGTCCAGCCGAAAAATTTGGTTTTTGGTTAGGAGATGGAGCAGAGTTTTTTATTGATGGACAAAACCAGCAACTCACTTTATCGCGTCATTATCCTGAATATGCAATTAGTGGCTATCGCAGTGCGCCATTACCACAAACTCGGCATCTTAAAGTAAGAGCTTTTATTGATAAATCTAGCTTAGAAGTCTTTATTAATGACGGAGAATTAACTTTTAGTAGCCGGATCTACCCTAAAGAAAATGAGAGAAAACTAAAAATATTTACCATTAATCAGCAGGCTAAATTAATTCAAGGAACAATATGGCCGCTTAAAAAGCGGGTAATAGGCTGAGTTAACTTCTACGAAATATTTTTCAGAATAAATTTATTACATTTATTCTGATAGCTTAAATAATACTTCTGTTCATCAATTGAACAGAATATTTATACGCTTAGTACTTGATACTAAGCGTATTTTTTTACAAAGATTCTCTTTCTAGTAGCTCACAAGGTACATATTGAACTCCGTTATTTTCACGTTGTTCAATCACATGTAATGCAGCCTGATGGCCCAATTGATAATGGGGCAGTACAACTGTCGTTAAAGGCGGATAAAATAATTCACCAACACCAATCATATTATCATAACCTAATACAGCCACGTCTTCGGGAATTCTTAGCCCTTCGTTCAATAACACTTGATAAGCCAAAAAAGCAATACGGTCATTACCGCAGACCACAACATCAAAATCGGGCTGACCATCAATGCAATGGCTGTGAATAAGCGCTATTACATCTCGGTAATGCTCATCTCCCATTTTTAAATGATATTGTTTTAAAGCTGAATGAGATAGTCCGGCTGTTTCCCATGCGGATTCCACCGCTTTTTTACGTGTTATCCCCGCTAATGTTTCTTCAGGAATATATAAACATAGCGGCTTTCGATAACCTTTTTCAATTAACCTAGAAATAGCATAATACTGGCCGTTATAATCATCAGGTATATAAGCAGGAAAACATCTCTGTTCATCAATACAGTTAGCTAATACTAAATGGCTATTATATAAACTGTCAGGAATAGTAACTTCCCTTAATCCCATTGTCGTATAAATAATACCATCGGGCTTTTGAGATAATAATTGTCTAACCGCTCGTTCACTATCTTCATTAGAGGTAATATTGACAACAAAACTACTCCAACCAAACTGCCTTGCTGTTTGCTCTATTGAAAGAATAATTTCAACTGAATAAGGCGTTGTCGCGGTATCTAGCGCCAGCACACCAACTGTCGATATTTTTGAACTTTTCCCCCTGATCTTGCGAGCAGAGAAGTCAGGGACATAGTTTAAAGTTTCAATGGCTTGACGAACCTGTTTTAATGTTTCAGGTTTTAGTAACTCAGGATTATTGATGGCTCTAGAAACAGTCATCAATGAAACATGGGCAAGTTGAGCAACATCTTTTAAAGAAGCCATTAAATATCTTCGCTAAGCTAAAAAGTAAAATGGGTAAAAATTCTAACATGATAGAGATAAAAATCATCCCAAACCTATCATGATAGACACAACTTTTATGTATTTTTACTTGTAACTAATAGAATTATTTTTGCGGCACAGTTATCAATTACAAAAGAAAACACATCAAAAATAGATTACAACACTTTTTATGACTACCTTTTTGAGATATTCTTATTCCATTATATAATAATTTTTTATACCATATTAAAAAATTTATTACCGTAAAAATAATATAAGTGTTTGTACCTATATTATTTAGTTGGTTTTTTTATGTTTTCTTACATATAGGCATTATCTTTAACAAACATTTATATTCTTATATTAATTTTATCCAAATGTAAGATTTAATATAAATTTAATGCCTGATTATAATAATAAAAATCGAAAAAGATTAGTAACAATTATTACCATAAGCTTAGTTAGCTAAATTGGTTCTTATATTTTATGAAATCAGTGAAACAGGAGTATGGTGATGAATAACACCATCCACGTAATCATAGAAAACGATAATGTCATTAAGAATAAACTGAAATCAGTTTTAGATACTTTTGGGTTTAATTCTAATTTCTATTGTGATATCGATATATTTACAAGTAATTATACTTATCCTTCGGATGAAGGATGTGCAGACTGTATTCTTATTTTTGTAAATAACGATGATAATTACATTAATAAATTGAATAATCTTAATGCATTATTTGGTCTTGTACCTTTTATTGTTCTATCAGAAGATCCATCCATCACACTCTGTCGAGAAAGCTTTAAATCAGGGGCTTTTGATTTCTTTTCATTTCCGTTTAAAGAAAATGAAATTGGAGTTAAAATTGTACATTCAATCAATGAGGCAACTAATAATTTTATAGGAAAAATTGAAGAGTATAAACAATACACAATATTAACAAACAAGTTTAATCGTCTTTCGAAACGCGAAAAAGAAATTATGGACATGATAATTGAAGGGAACACAAGTAAAGAAGTTGCTGAAAAATTAGATGTGTCACCACGAACAGTAGAAGTTCATCGTTCTAATATTTACACAAAACTAGGGATCAAATCTTTACCTCAATTAATACAAGAATACCATTATATAAATACCTATACTAAAAACACATGCCCTACAAAAGTAGCAGCATACTAGAAAAATATTTAATTGATTACCTTATACAAATCCATTAATTATTTTGATTATTTAATATAAATTTATTTTTAATATTGATTACGTATATTCCCTAGTGTAATTATAAAATACTGTAACAAATTTAAATTAGGTGGGTTCAATATTCAATTATTGAACCCACTTTTCTTTGAAAGGATAAAATGTTTAACTTAACACTTTGGAACAATGACAAATAATTCTATAGATAAATTCATTCTATATCCTTCACTATTTCCCATAAAATAAAATACTTCTTCATTATTATTTGCCATAATGCTTTGAGGTTTTTTCTATTATTGCGTTTAAAATAAAACGTAAAATATTTTTCCTGACAATGTAAAGGAGAAGTTAAATGATTGGGCTTATTATTATATCCCATAGCAAAATGCTAGCTGATGGCTTACTTCAACTAGCAGAACAAATGCAAGATAAGAAAAACTGCCAAATTATTGCGGCAGCAGGTATCGATGATGAAGAGCATCCTATTGGCACTGATGCAATAAAAGTCATGGAAGCAATCGAAACACTTTCTGAAGCATCTCATATTATTTTATTGATGGATTTAGGTAGCGCCCTACTTAGCGCTGAAACTGCTTTAGATTTAATAGACCCTGATTTAGCACAAAAAGTTTACTTATGTAGCGCTCCTCTTGTTGAAGGGACAATTGCAATAACCGCAGCGACTTCAGGTGGTGCATCAATTGATACTGTTTTAGAAGAAGCACGCCAAGCATTGCGTTCAAAACAGCAACAACTTAATGATGAAAGCACGGAAGCGGCTTCACAAGAAACTGAACAAAGTAAATTATCTGATAAAGCAATCAAAAGTGAATGGATAGTCAAAAATCCATCTGGGCTACATGTTAGGCCAGCAGCAAAACTTGCGGCATTATTATCGGGTTTCGATGTAGACGTTGAGCTTTGCAAAGATAAAAAATATGCTGATGCTAAAAGCATGAATCAAATTGCGCTATTACAAGTCCGTTATGGTGATAAAATTACATTAATTGCAGAAGGTCCTGACAGCGCAACTGCAATAACTGCATTTGAACAACTCGCAAAACAGAATTTTGGTGATGATATTCATACAAATGGAAAAACTGTTTTAAATGGAAAGAATATTTACACACCAACAGTATCAGGCGTTGCTTATCACTGGAAATCAACAACAGAATATTCTAGTCTTGATAAGGAACATCTCGATAATGAAAGTATTGAAAATCGCATAAATAAAGTTACTCAAGCAATTACCCTGCTAAAAAAACAACTTGAGGTACGAGCAAATAACCTAACCGAACAACTTGGTAAAAGTATTGCTGATATTTTCCGCGGTCATAGTTTATTACTTGATGATGACGACATTATTGATGCTATCAAATATGAAATAAAAGATAACAACAGTAGCATTTATGATGCGATAAATTTTGTTTTTAATGAGATGTCAGCACAATATAAACAATTAGACGATCCTTATCTGCAAGCAAGGTACATTGATATTGATGATTTAAAAAACCAATTATTAATGTTAATTTTCGCCATCAAACCGCAGCAAATTAACTTAACTGTGCCATCAATTATTCTTAGCGATAACATGGGGCCATCAGAAATACTTCGTTGCCAACATCCTATGGTTTCTGGTGTGATTTTAGCAAATGGATCACCTTATTCGCATACAAGCATTATTGCAGCAAGATTAGGAATACCGATGTTAGTCGATATCGGTGAAACCATTAATGATATAAAAGAAAAGGCAAAATTGACGATATCAATTGATGATGCATCTCTCACAATAGAGTAATCAGGTTGATAAAAATGGTTTTCTCTTTTTGATTATCTAAATTTTGATGCTGTGATAGTTTTTATTGCACTTAATCTAATTAGATTCAAAAGGGGAAAACTAAAAGATCGTCAGCTAAATGACGTTTTATTTCAAAATAACATCATCAATGGTCACTATGTATTTTGTTGACAAGCTGTATTATTTTGGATGTAACAAAAAATAATTTTTATTATTTATAGTCTTTAATGTCAATATCATATTGCTTCAGTTTTCGCCACAGCGTTGTTCTTCCCATATTGAGTACTTGGTACATATCTTGGATCTTGCCTCGACAGACTCTTGCAGCTTCAATAATGGCTGATTTCTCTACTTCCTGAATACTCAGCTCCCGATGTTCCATCCGAGTATGCGTATTGGTATTAAAGACAAGATCCTGCAAATGACGGTAGTGTTTTATTTTTCACTAATTTCACGACCTACAGAATGGGCTAATGCGAGAAGAATAGTACTATTTGCTTCATCAGAAACAAATACCACAACAGCAATAAGTGATCTATTTTCACCTAAGATTGGTGCAAGATAATAGAATTTATCTTGTTGTTGAATTGGCTCAACAAACAAACGAAATTTTGCTTCCATTGTTGTACAACTTGAAAACTGACTTGTGATTGTACAAGGCATTATTGATTTATGACTTAGCCATAATATGTTACCTACCGGGTTCATCAATAAAGCACCAATGGATTGGTCATTAATGGTAACCAAACAATTCTCTATTGAACTGTTAGAAAAATGTACCAGTAAATCAGAAGAGATAAGTTCCACAACATCCTCTTCGGTATTTTGAAAACTTACTAAATAGGATAAATCAGCAGACATAACCATCCTTATATACATGAACCTTTCTTTGATTATGTCTATTTCTCACTATGATTTAATATCACAAATCAAACTATTTATTAATAGATTTTTATTCTTTGATATAGAACAATATAAGGAAAAAACATCAAATAACAAATCTAATTATAATTTTTCACGCAAAAAAAGCCTGACAGATCATCATCTGACAGGCTTTTACTCGACTCGTTCTAAAATAATTGCTAACTTAGCAACGGGAAATTATTCTTATTTAGATGTAATACTACCCCATAAATCATATTCATCAGCATGTTCGATCATCACCTTAACAATATCACCCGGTTTAACATCGAATTCGCCATTCATATAAACCATACCATCAATTTCTGGCGCATCTGCCATACTACGTCCAATCGCACCTTCATCATCAACCTCATCTATAATTACAAGAAGTTCACGGCCAATTTTCTCTTGCAAACGTTCAGTTGAAATTTGTTGCTGTAATTGCATAAAGCGATGATAACGTTCTTCCTTAATTTCTTCTGGGACTTGGTCAGCAAGCTCATTCGCTTTTGCGCCTTCAACAGGGCTATATTTAAAACAGCCAACTCGGTCAAGACGTGCCTCTTGTAAAAAATCAAGCAGCATTTGAAAATCTTCTTCAGTTTCCCCTGGGAAACCAACAATAAATGTGGAACGTAATGTCAACTCAGGGCAAATTTCCCGCCAGCGTTTAATTCGTTCTAAAGTTCTTTCCACCGCACCTGGGCGTTTCATTAATTTCAGAATTTTTGGGCTAGCATGTTGTAGAGGAATATCTAGATAAGGCAGAACTTTCCCTTCCGCCATTAATGGGATCACATCATCTACATGTGGATATGGATAAACATAATGTAAACGCACCCATACACCCAAAGATGCTAATTGCTCACATAATCCTACCATACTGGTTTTGACTGGTTGCCCATCCCAAAATCCTGTGCGATGTTTTACATCAACACCATAGGCTGACGTGTCTTGTGAGATAATTAATAGTTCTTTAACGCCAGATTCAACCAATCTTTTAGCTTCATTTAAAACATCACCAACTGTACGGCTATCTAAATCACCGCGCATTGATGGAATAATACAAAATGTACAGCGATGGTTACAACCTTCCGAAATTTTTAAATAAGCATAATGTTTAGGCGTTAGCTTAACACCTTGTTCGGGCACTAAACTTAAAAATGGGTCATGTTGTGGCTTTGGTACATAATGATGAACATGATTTAACACTTGCTCGTAACTGTGTGGTCCTGTGATTTCCAGTACTTTAGGATGAACTTCTCGAATTTGATTCTCTTTAGCACCAAGACATCCCGTGACAATCACTTTGCCATTTTCATTCAGTGCTTCACCGATTGCTTCCAAAGATTCTTGTACTGCGCTATCAATAAAACCACAAGTATTGACGATAACCAGATCAGCATCATCATAGCTAGGCACAACTTGATAACCATCAGTACGTAATTCAGTTAAGATGCGCTCAGAATCAACAAGATTTTTAGGGCAGCCGAGTGAAACGAAACCAACAGTTGGAACTCTATTTTTATTGCTCATAAGTAATATAATTAGTTATATAGTTTGAATAATTGGTGAAGGATATTGCATATTAACTAAGTTAAATTTACAATGCTACCTACAATATTTATTCGCACTTAGGAAGTCCATGTCATATCTTATCTATTTAAGCTTAAAAGGTGATAAACAAGGTTTAATTTCTACGGGATGTTCATCCAAAGACTCTATTGGTAATCGTTACCAACTAGGTCATGAAAATGAAATTCAAGTTATTGGTTTAAATCATTCTATGACTAGAACACAGAATTCATCCCATCATCCAATTCAAATATTAAAACCTATAGATAAGTCATCACCATTGCTAGGTGTTGCATTGAATAATAATGAATTATTTGATGCTGTATTCTATTTTTATCGAACTAGCGGGCAAGCTGGATTAGAAAAATTCTATGAGTTAAAATTAACAAAATCTTCATTAGTTGAAGTATCGTGTGTTTATCCTAACTCGATTAACAACAATGAATTAATGCCATATGAAAAACTATTAATGAAGTATGAATCTATAGCGTGGCGGCATTTGGTATCAGGCACAGAAGGATATTCAATATCTAATGATAATATTTTT
The DNA here is from genome assembly GCF_000314895.2 of Providencia sneebia DSM 19967. Taxonomy (GTDB): domain Bacteria; phylum Pseudomonadota; class Gammaproteobacteria; order Enterobacterales; family Enterobacteriaceae; genus Providencia; species Providencia sneebia. The sequence goes on from NZ_CM001773.1 coordinate 3,345,099, forward strand.
TAATTTTAGAGGGTGACCTTTCACCTTCTGAAGAAATTAATTATCTTTTGATAAAAAGGAACTATACAAATAGTAATAAAGCTTAGTAAAAACCAATGATTAGGAAAAAAACAATATAAATAATAATTATGCCGATGGTGGCTATTGTAATCAGTAAATTACTTAATAAGTCTTTAAAAAAATAAGATATAAAATTTTTCATTAAACTATCCTACAATCAAATCAATTATTGTAGATACTATATCATCATCAGTATTTTTTCCATTTACAAGATATAACCCTTTTTCTAACTTAGGCTTTGGAATAAAATATAACATTTCAATTCCCTTACCATAAAGTTTCCAATAAAAATATGGGTTATTCCACCTTAATTCTTCAGCAGCAATAGACGCTTGTTCAAACCTGCCATACCCCCCAATAGCTGTATATGCAATATTTGAAACTATTTTCACATTTTTTCTTACAGCAGGGCTAAATAAAATTGTTTGGTACAATGATTCGACTATAGCCTCAATGATAACCATTTTTGTAAGTCTTTTTGTTGCAAGCTTAGCACTTTTACCTAGTTTCTTTAGTAGCTTATCATGAATACTCTTTACTTCACTTTCACTTTTTTCAATTAATACTAACTCAATATAAGTATTAACAATATCTTTTATTGGATTGTAATTAAATGAAAATTTGCTAATCGCTGAAACTAATCGACTATCTTGTGTATGTATTAAATTATATTCATCGTCATCAAATGCATAAGAATATGCCCTTCTCATTGATCGATTAAACCCATCACCTAATGTATCGTAAACATCTGCTGCTACTTCCTGAACCCCCGCGATGCCTTTATCCATAGCAATAGCAATCATTTCCTCTTCTTTTGTCAAATTGACAAAATGTTGCTTAATGTAATCCATTCTTTAGTGCCATTTAAGTTACTTATGCTAAATTTTAGTTTAGCAGAATGATTAAAAAACGAAAGAATTAATATTGTTACGCAATAAAATACCCACATCAGAATATCAATCTAAAAACGATAAAAATAAATTATTGCAATTAATTCATATGGATACAATTAGCTCATTTTATGCCAAGATAAGAACAATATATTTTCAGTACCTACTGACAAAGAAATTTATAATCACATCTAAATATTAAGTTGCATTTCACTCTCCGATAAAACTGTTGTATTTTTAACGCTAGGGCAGCCTAGTGAAACGAAACCAACTTTGGGCACCGTATTAGTATTTTGCGACATAACTCACTTCTTTTATTTTTAGAAAAATGACTAAAATTTTACCTGAAGAACAAACGAAATTGTATAAATTTTTATTGCTAAAATAGATTCCATTAAGAACAGTTTCTTTGATTTTTATTATAATTTTAAAGTCTTAATGCTCATGCTGTTATCTAGGATTATAGTTATTACCTTTATTTTATGTTATGGTTTCCCATCTAAATTCAATTATCTTTTCAGGTAAGAATAATTAAACGAAATGAACAAACATGATGATATTAATTATAAAATACTAAAATACCCATTACCTGATGAGTTAAATTCCCCCATAAATCCGATCACAGGAAACGTTAGAAAATTACCTGCATATATAATTGGTACTATTATGTTATGTATGGCAATAGCCATGATCATTCTTTTACTTTCTATTGTACCTAAATATCCTTTAATTTTATTTTTAATATTGATTATGATCTTTCCTTGTTACCTTTTAGTACTTGGATTAAAAACAATAGGCGGTTATTTTATAGTTGATAATGAGGGATTTAAATGTGTTTTAAAAAATCAACCCAACAACGTTATCGACATTAAATGGAAAGATGTATGCGCAGATAATATCGTAGACTTAGAGATAGGTGCTAGAAAAAATCCTGATTTACTGAAATTTAATTATAAAGAATCATCTGGTGCTATAAAGGAGTTTAAACTACCAATACAAACCGTCATTCATAACAATTCGTTTAATGGGATAAATAATCGAAAAAAAATTCTTTACTCTATGCTTAAAGGTTTAGCTAGAATCCCTGGTATTAAAATAAAAAACCATGTGTATGCATATCTACAAATCAACCCTGAAACTTTTGAGGTTGATTCAAAACCTTATAAGAACCTCAAATTTACTGAAATATTAACTGGTATAATATTTTTAGGTATATTTATTCCCATGATATTATTTGTTTTTAACTATTTCTCTGCTGGTTGGGGTATTATTATTATGCTTATTGCTTCTTTCTTTATTTTAATTATTTTTAGTTTTATCATTAAGTTCCCTTTCCCATCTCAAAATGAGATTATTATTTATAGACATTCTGATGAAAAGAATAACTATAATGAATGATAACTAATGCTAAAAAACTAAATTTTATTTGTATTATAGATATAGCCCACTTATTAATTAACATTTAAATGGGCCATATTTTCTAACTTTCAGTAAATTAGCGATTTATCGAACGGGCAATTCTTGAGTAAGTATGCCTTACTCCTCGTATGACAATACCATAATTTAATATATTCTCTGGCAAGGCTATGCCGTTATAACCAGAATCACCAATATGATGTAAATCTGTTCCAGCCATTTTACACATCAATGCAATTTGGCGGATAGTTTGTCTATCTGCACCCTCTTGTGAAGTACCAATTGCAGTCATTGTTAACACGCCTTGAGAATGGCAATAAGTAACCATTTTTTGCACAAATTCTGATGAGATTCCTGGAACAGTACCTGGTGCAGGTAATAAAATGACATCAGCACCATTTGCAATAAAGCAGCGAATATCTTCTTCAGTAATCAACTGCTCTGCTGAAGCCGTTAATACACCGGCAGCATGCATTTTTCCTGTAATAAGGATGACGTCATCTCCTACAGCAGATTTAAGTTCTTTTAAGCTTTTATTAATCTCTTCATTTGTAACACCATTTCCCGGGTTACCTGTTAAGACTATTATGTCAACACCCATCTCTTTTAAAATTATTGCATTTTTAGCGGTTGCTAATCGTCCTTCAGAAATCTTCCATTGAATATCCTGATTAGGATTATTAAATCCAGCAGGAACAGGTTCAAGGTTGACGCCTATTGCTCGGCCTGTCAGATATTTTAATGTACGAATAATCTCTTGGGGTTTTGTATCAGTTGGGATCCCCTGAATAACAGGATTATTTACATCAAATATATTCAACAATAAAATATCTGCACCTTGGCTTGCGGCTAATTCTGCATTTGTTATTGTCATCAAAACAGGTTGAATTGTTCCTATCGTTTCAGAGACTAATAAACGACCTTCACTCGCTTTAATTGACTCTAATAAACTGACTTTATTCATTTGTACTATTTCTGATGCACTACAATCAAGATATCGTTTTTGCATAAATTGCCCCTTTAATTTATAAATTTGTATTCTGATCTTACCAAATCTATTTACTCTAATTATTAATTACAATAAAGAAACAAATATGAATCATTCTATTAGCATAGAAAGATAATTTCTTGAAAATAATAACCCTTTATATAAAACATTTTTCTTAATGTTTTTCATATGGTTGTCTATAATTTAAATTATAAGCTTAAAACTTTAACTTGAACATTATGAATAATAATGATTATCATTGAGATCCACAAAATAAAAATGGTAAGGAAATAAGATGAAATTCGTTTCTAAAGCTGCTATTTCGAGTTTAGCTCTATTTACAGCCGCGGCTTTCGCTCAAGAATATCCTTTAGGCCATCCAATTATTAAAGATGGAATGGAAATACAAGGCGTTTATTTACAACCAATCACAATGGATACAGAAGAAGGGCATCATGCTAAGGCTCATCTGGCAGCCGATAAAGCTGATATCCATTTAGAAGCTGATATTCATGCCGTGGAAGATAACCCTAATGGTTTCGCCGAAGGAGATTGGATCCCTTATCTAACTATTGAATATACTGTAACTAAACTCGGTGATAAACCACAAACACAATCAGGCACATTTATGCCAATGGTTGCTAGTGATGGTCCACATTATGGTGAAAATATTAAATTAGATGGCAATGGCAAATACCGCGTTGTTTATAAAGTTTATCCACCTTCACATAATGAAAAAGTGGAATTTGGCCGTCACATTGATAAAGAAACTGGTGTTGCTCCATGGTTCAAACCATTTGAAGTACAATGGGACTTCGACTATGCCGGCATAGGCCGTAAAGGTAGTTATTAACCATTTTTTGTAATCCATAAATTCAAGGTAAAAATAACACTTGAGTTTTTCGGAATATAAATTAAGGGTTTTTAGGGCTAGCCGCTGTTTCATAATTGCGATAGCCCTTTTTGTTTTAGCCCGATGATATTTATTTAAACTGATATCTATTAGAGCCAATATTATGAGAACACTACTAAGCTTTGCTTTACTGGCCTGTTCCTTATTTATTTCTAGCTCCACTTTTGCAGCTGAAAAGTTCACTGTTGAATTAGAAATGAAAAATGGCGATCTCATTCCTCGTGTGCTTGAAGTGCCAGCCAAAACCATTATTCGTATCAAAATCACAAATACAGGAACTGAGCCTGCTGAATTTGAAAGTACACAGTTACGAAAAGAAAAAGTCCTCGCACCAGGAGCAAGCTCTGTTGTGGTTATTGCGCCATTAAAACCAGGTAGTTATACCTTTTTCGATGACTTCCACCTTTCTCACCCTAAAGGTGAGATCATAGCGAAATAAACAACGTAGGTTAATTATGGGTCAGGTTTTATTTGTTGTATGGCGTGAAAGTTTCGAAGCATTACTGGTCATTGGTATTATCTATGCTTGGATAAAACGCCATCCAGATGCCAAAAATGGAATGAAATACTTATGGGGCGGTGTCGTTCTAGGCCTTGTCATTTCTGTACTACTCGCCTTATTAATTTATGGCGTATTTAATGTCCTTGACGACACAGGACAATCCTTATTCATGATATTTATGGAAATTCTTGCCTGTATTTTAATTGTCCAGATGGTTTACTGGATGAATAAACACGGAAGTTCCATGAAATCTGAAATTGAATCCGGTATTCAACGTAATGCTCAGCACCATAATTGGTGGGGAGCCGCTATAATTATTGCTATTGCCATTGCGCGTGAAGGCAGTGAGATTGTTGTATTTCTCTCCAGCTTTATTATGTCGCTAAATTCCAGTAATGCTTCTGAATTTTTCACTGAAGTTGGTGGAGGTATCCTAATTGCGGGATTAACTCTCTATGTTTTCTTACTCACAAACCGCTTTGTATCATGGAAAATCTTTTTTAAAGTAACAGGTGTTATTTTACTCTTCCTCGCGCTTTCATTACTTTTAAAAGGCGTTGAAGAAAGTTCTAACCTGCTTATTGAATATGATTTCCCAATCCCTGAGTTTTTAATTTACCCAGCATGGGATACAACTTGGTTATTGGATGATTCAGATATTACAGGTAACTTTATCTCTTCATTCTTTGCATATCGTTCGCAACCTATTTGGTTAAGTGTTATTACTTTTATTGTTTACTGGATTGTTGTTATCACGCTGTTTTCTCGGAGTAAAAAACATGCAAAAGCGTAATACGATAAATCATGCAATAAGCTTATTTTGCAGTGTACTTTTAGTCGCGGCAGTACCCGCGACATCTTCTGCAAAAGCATTAAGATCTCCTGTACAAACAGGGGATGAGATTATTATTGCGAAAGGTGATATACCAACCCCAGAAAAATATCAGCCCATCATCAACAACTATTTAAAATTCACGCAAAACCAATTAAGCGAGATGGTTTCTCAATTAATTATCCTGAACCAAAGTCTCAAAAAAGATGATTTAAAATCGGCTGAAAATGCCTATATTTTAGCGCATCAATATTATGAAACTATTCGCCCAATTATTATTTTATTTGGGAATACAGATCGTGTGATTAATGCTAGAGCTGATTATTTTATTGATGGTGAAAAAGATTACCGTTTTAGTGGTTTTCACTTAGTGGAATACCAACTATTCGATAAAAAAGATGGTAAAGCAGCATTAACAGCAGCCGATGAGCTATTAATGAAAGCGCGAGATTTGCAAAAAAGAGTTGCTGTTGAACAAATTGAGATTCCAAAACTTGTCCAGTCTGCTGCTGATTTTATTGAAATGATCCTAGAGACCAAATTAGCAGGTAAAGAAAATATCTATAGTCAATCAGATCTCACCGATATTGCAGCTAACTTGTATGGCTCTCAAGAAATCGTCAATGTTATTTCACCATTTATTCTTCCTGACACATTAAGTCAGATCGAAAATAATTACCAAAAAGCCAATAAGATCATTCAATCATATAAACTAAATACCGATCAGTATCAGCCGTATAGCCAATTGAATCAAAAAGATAAAATGGCACTGTACTCGGTGTTAACACAGCAAGCAGAAATTCTCGCTCTTTTAAGAGCTCAACTTGATGTCGATGTTTATTACAAATATTGAGGGAATAAGCCATGAAGGCTAAACCACAAAAAACGTCTGCGCCATTTAGCTTTTCTAGACGCAACGCATTAAAAACATTAGCAATTGGTAGTTTTGTTGCCGCAGCCCCATCATTTGCAACATCAACAAAACAAAATGATTGTCTCGCCGCTTATCATAAAACTATTCCATTTGAAGGTTTACACCAAGCGGGAGTCATTACACCAGAGCAAAAGAGTGCTTCATTTATTGCATTCAATGTCACTATAGATTCACTTGATAAACTGCAACAATTGTTCGAGATACTGACGAAAAGAATTGCCTATCTCACACAACAGCAAGTGGCTCCGGCAAATCATAATGATAAAATGCCACCAGCTGAATCAGGTATTCTTGGTACTCATATTCAGCCTGATTCACTCACTGTCACCGTATCACTTGGCGACAGCCTGTTCGACTCTAGGTTTGGTTTAGATGCAGTAAAACCTCACTATCTTGTAGAGATGACAGGCTTTCCGAATGATAGGCTTGAAAAAAATTGGTGTGGTGGTGATATTGTTTTACAGTTCTGTGCCAACAGCCAAGAAAGTGTTATTTATGCACTGCGTGATATCCTAAGTCATACAGCATCTTTCATGTCCCCTCTTTGGAAGATTGACGGTTTCCTACCTTCAAGAGACATAGATCAACGCTCAACACCAATCAATTTGTTTGGATTTAAAGACGGAACGGGTAATGCGCCAAACGATGATAAACAGCTTATGGATGAGCTTATTTGGATAACTCCAGGCAGCAAGGAGCCGGCATGGTGTACAGGTGGAACTTACCAAGCCGTTAGGCTTATTCGTTTTAATCTTGAATTTTGGGATAGAACACCACTTGAAGATCAAGAAAATGACTTTGGCCGTCATAAAAATACGGGAGCACCTATTGGGCTAAAACATGAACATGATGATCCCGAATTTACCAAAGATCCGCATGGCGACCGTATTTTATTTGATTCCCATATGCGACGCGCAGAACCACGCAATCCAGAACGTTATACCGCAAAACTAAGACGCCGTAGTTATAGTTATTCATTAGGCTTAACGCCTACGGGTTTACTTGATATGGGGCTGATTTTTGTTTCTTACCAAAAAAACCTGAAAACGGGTTTTATTGATACTCAAAAACGCCTTAATGGAGAGCCACTTGAACGCTATATTAAACCTTTCGGTGGAGGATATTACTTTGTGCTGCCAGGGGTAGAAAATGGGCAAAGTTATTTTGCGGAAGGCATGTTCAAGGCATTAAAAAATATAAAATAGGCAGTGAGTTTAACTGCAATAAATACCTCTATAAATCGTTAAAGGTACTGAGAGCAAAATTTGTTTTCAGTACCTTTCTTCTATATCGAATAGAGTATTATTATTTATGACTCTTAATCTTAAAATTCATTAAATAACAGTGATAATTTGATCTTCAGGCAAACGAGACTTGGTCAAAGTTGCATTAAAATCTTCTTTAGCGTGATACCCCAATGCCACCATTGCAATGGGTGATAATCCTTTTTCTGGTAAAGAAAATTCTTCATTAAGAATACTAAAATCCATACCTTCCATAGGAACTGCATCAACACCTAATCCAGCAACACCCAATAAAAAACATCCCAAATTTAAAAATGTTTGATTCTCTAACCAGCGAGATAAATCTTGGCGGTTTTCTTTATGGTAATTAACAAAAAATTCTCGCGCACCAGCCATCATTTCTTTATGCTCAGGCAACGTATAACGCCCATCTAAAGATTCTTGATCGAGAATTTCATCTAAATAAGCTTTATCAACCTGCTTTTTAGTACAGAATAAAACAACAAGAGAAGCATCGGTAATTTTTGAGGTATTAAATGGGTAATCAATTTCTGTTGATTTAGCCATTCTTTGTTTTGCTTCTTCACTCTCTGCGATAATGAAATGCCAAGGTTGAATATTAACACTGGAAGGACTATAGCGAAGTAATTGTTTGATTTTTTTAAATGTTTCAGGTGATATTTTTTTAGTTGGATCAAAGACTTTCGCTGCATAACGTTTCTTAGCAACTTCAATAACTTGCATAAATCACTTCCTATAAATAGTGTTTTCAATATTAAATAATTCGAGTTACATCAACACTAAAATAGAATCAATGATGATGCAACCCGAAAAAACACTCTAATTATTTCTTATATAAGCTAGCAGTTACTGATACATCATTACCACTACCTTCAGATTGAACAGATGTGATCACAAAGTATTCAGCACCTTTTTCATCCGCTTTTTGTGAAATCGCTTCGACATAATCAGCAGAAACACCGTTATTCATTACAACATTCACAGTGCCTGCAAATTTTAGATCTAACGATTTTACATAATTAATTTCTGTTGCACTAAATGCAAGTGGGCTTAATAATGCTAAAGAAAATAATGCTACTTTTAATTTATTCATTTTAACTTACCTTACTATAGCGTCGTTGATTTTAAAAATATATCAATCCAATAATAAAATAATATAAATCGACATATACTAGTTTATACTTAATAACATTAATCAGTATTTCATGGGTCGTCAACCGTTAAAAACAAAAGTCAAATATATACAATATAATTATTATCACCATCTTGTTTATATACAATGACATACAAAATAAATTATATTTTAACTCTTAATGGTAAATATATTAAACCTTCTATTTTATATGAAAAACAAATTAATTTAACACCGTCGTATTTATACCATTAAATAAAGACAAAAGAATTAATTATTTCTTTGGTTAATATTAATTTACCGTTACTTTATATAATTAAAATTTAATTATTCTTATTCGTGGTTGAATTATAAAATAAGGATTACCACTCGTTTTACTTTATTATTTCCAGCCTAATGGTGATATGCGCTAGGTCTTTTTATGACTAACAACCCGTTAATTTATAACCAAATTCTAATAATTCATAAAATATTTTAAGTTACAGACAGTTGAATAATGAATGAACTCTACATTATTGAAAATGACCAATGAAATGACTGAAGGATTATAAATGTATTTTGTATTATTTTATTCTTTTTTATTGTATTTGTTCAATAATGATGCTCACAACAATACATTTCTCTTTCTTAGCAAAATGAATTCACTTACTAATAACATGGTTTTATAAATATGTTATATTAATGAGTATAAAACTTAAAAAACCCAAAACAAACCATCTTAATATGAATAATTATATTTAACTACCCCACCATTTTTAAATAAAACATTTTTTCTCTAATAATATAAATCCAAAAAAATAAATTCAGGGAGTATTAAATGACGGGACAGATTTCTAGGCGAAATTTTATAAAACTAGGAACCATTGCAGGTATTGCAGTAATGGTTGGCAAGCTTCCCTTTGCAATTGCTTTAGAAGTCGATTCAGATATGCCTGCCAATGGTTGGATTGGGCAAAATGGTAAAGCACGTTATCGTTGGGATGGTATAGAAAAAGTCACGGGGCATAAGAACTTTGCTCGAGATTATCGTGCTAAAGATATTCCCGGCTGGCCTGCAAAACAAAGCTATGCTTTTATGGTAAAAGCAACCCAAGCAGATAGAACCTTTGAAGATATTGATCTTGCTATTTTAGGACCAAATCTACAACCAGATCGTATTATTTTACAAGAAGATTTAATTCGTGATGGACTCAATATCCCCCAAGATACCAGCATGGGAAAAGGGTTTTATGGCTATAACATTCTCGTTCCAAAAGGTGATACCCCGCCAATTATTGGTCACCCCGTCGCTATTTTAATTTACCATGATTTTGATACTTTCAGTGCCGCACAGCGAATGTTGCGCTTTGAAACCGATATTGTGAAATATGGTGCAATTACTGGCCCTAAACCACCCGCAAACTATGGTGCTGCTCGCTATGTACGCATCGGTGGAAAAACACCATTAGATCCTTCTATCTTTTCTCCTTATCAAGATTCAGGCATTAAGGGAGGATTTGATGGAAATACTCCCGTTTGGCCACCTTATGATCCAAAACATGCGCTGACTATCCCGCCTGTGATCCGCAAAGATAGAGGGGGTGGCTTTATTCAAGCCTTGCATCAAGCAGAAGAAAAACCAGATTCACAAGAAAAAGGGATGGATTATGCTCGATTGATCACTGAAGAAATCGAAGCGGCACGCCAAGATCCCGATAAATTTGTTCTTGAACGCCACGGATTTTCACAATCCATAGATCCTTGCGCTATGGAACCTGATAACTGCAATACTTGGTATGATGCAAAAACAAAAACATTACACATATTAACCGCCACACAATCCCCTGCTGGCGTTGTGAATGCAGCAGCTGAATTATCAAAACATAATCAACATTTCCCTGTTGAAAATATTGTATTATTAACTGGTTCTACGGTGGGTTATGGTTCTAAAGATTATTCAGTTTTTCCATTTTATGCCATGGTTGCCAGTTTTTATGCCGATGGTTTGCCTGTTCGTATGGCAAATGACCGCTATGAACAATTTCAAATGGGCATGAAACGCCATTCAATTGAAATGGATGTCACCATTATTGGTGATAAAAAAAGTGGTAAATTTGAAATATTAAAAGGTACTTACAACTGTAATGGTGGTGGTCGAGAAAACCTTTCAGTCGCTGTTTCACATGTCGCGGTTCGTGGCGCGCAATCTATTTATTACTTCCCTAAATCTGATCTAACTGCACTGGCAATGGCGACACCTGCCGTTGAAGCAGGATCGATGCGCGGATTTGGCTCCTTGCAGTCAATGGCAATAACAGAATTAATGGTAGATGAAATAGCCCATAACCTGAAAATTGACCCAATTGAACTTCGCCGCAGAAATGCAATTTTAGAAGGTTACCCCAATACCCAAGGTGGCGTTATTGCAGGAGACCCGCGTAATGTCGAGATGCTCAACCTAGCTGAAAAACATCCTATTTGGGTTAATCGTGATAAACGAAAAGCAGAATATGATGCAACAAATCCGGGCAAACTTTATGGCGTTGGATTTGCCCAAGTTCAACAAGTTTATGGATCTAGCGGCGTACCAACAATTCTATCCCTTGAATTTGATGCAGATGGCAAACTCACAATGCGCCACTGTATGCAAGAAATCGGGACAGGCGGCACGACGGCTCAACAAGTAATGGTGTGGCAAGCATTAAGTAAAGCACCAGATGTGGTGGAATATGGTGTAACTGAATTTGACCAACTTCCACTCAAAACCAGCTGGGCAGATCAGAAAAAACAAGACGAATTATCAAAAACAGATCCTTATTGGACACCCGCACTGATTCCCGATATGAGTTCATCAAGTGGTGTTTATTATATTGGTTTTGGTACGCGGCAAGCAGGTCGCTTTTTACTTGAAAATACACTTTGGCCTGCGGCAAAAAGTATTTGGAGTGAAGGTCCCGGTGGCGGTGCATTTAATGGGCTCAATGTTGAGTTTTCTGATATTCGCGTAGGTCCTGATGGTATTGGGGGTGGCGGAATGAAGCCAATTCCCTTTAATATTTTGGCAAAAAGAGCGCATGAGTTGGGATTAATTACTGGCGTTGCTGTGCATGGTTATTCTAGTTGGCAATGGGCTAGAGCTGATTTTGATATTCCAACTGTAGGCCAGCGAAACCTGCCTTTAGATGCGATCTCAATTCGTTATGGCGATGGCGCACCTCAAGAGCTAAAAAGTTTAATGACAACGGGTGGCTATCACTTTATTAAACGCAAAGAAGCATTTTACCCACCTACTCAGCGTGCAAAAGCTGATCCAACCACAGTAACACCTGCGTCTTGTTTGGTGGAATTAAACGTCAACACTTTTACCGGTGAAGTCGAAATTATGCGCCATCATATGATTATGGACCCAGGCACAATGATTGTTCCTGAACTTGTTTCAGGGCAAATCCAAGGTGGAACAGCAATGGGGATCGGGCATGCTTTAATGGAAGAACTTCCCCTTTATGAAGATGGCCCGGGTAATGGAACTTGGAACTTTAATCGCTATGTTTTACCACGCGCTAAAGATGTTGCCGTTTGGCAGCAGACCATTGATTACTTGCCTCCGCTATCTGAAACATCGCCACCAAAAGGAATGGCTGAACTCGGCATGATCCCTATTTTACCTGCGACAAGTAATGCGCTAACGCATGCAACAGGTCATCGTTTTTATGAATTCCCAATTACGGTAGATAAAATTAAAAAGGCACTATCATGAATATCAAAAATGCCGTTCCTATCATTGAAAGAAAACCATTGAGTTTAACGATCAATGGAAGAAAAATTGGTCCTATTGATGTGCCTGTTGGCATGCCAATGATTGAGTTTTTGCATGAATACCTTGATTTAACTGGAACACACTTTGGTTGTGGTCAAGGCATTTGCCATGCGTGTACTATTATGGAAATCCTCCCTGATGGTTCAACTACCGAGAGCCGAACCTGTATTTATGGTGCGCATTATTTCAATAATAAAAATATTGTTACGATAGAAGGGCAAGCCAAAGTAGATGAACAAGGTAAAGTTGTTGAATTAACACCAGTTCAGCAAGCTTTCATTGAAAACTTCTCATTTCAATGTGGATATTGTGCACCTGGTTTTGTAACCGGCGCGACCGTTTTTATTCATCAGCTCAAGAAAAATCCAGTTAAACGCGAAAAGTTAGAGCAAGCAATTGAAGATGCCTTGAATGAACATATCTGCCGCTGTACTGGCTACGTTCGTTATTATGAAGCTGTGCGCAAAGTGGCGTTAGAAACGCCCGGCTGTGTCATTGATTAAGGAAGAATAAAAATGGTGAACAGTCGTCGTTTAACACGAAAAATAATCTATGCCATTATTATCATTGGTATTATTGTTGCTTTAGCTATTTTGTTTGGTTTATTTCGTCAATCTAGTATAGATCCTGAAGCAGAAAAACCACTGACATCTGAACAAGTTGCTCAGCTCATTCCGCGTGGACGAGAACTGGCACTCGCCGGAGATTGTTTTGGTTGCCATTCTCTACCTGAAGGCCCAATGGCAGCGGGTGGCGTTCCTATATCAACACCTTTTGGTACAATCTATTCAACAAATATCACACCTGATAAGCAATTTGGTATTGGCAACTACACTCGAGCGGATTTTCATCGTGCGCTTAAAGATGGCATTGGTAAAGATAAAGGCAACCTTTTCCCTGCCATGCCGTATGTGTTTACTCATATCACCACACCGGAAGATTTAGATGCACTTTATGCTTACATGATGAGCATTCCACCAATGCCAGTGCCCAATAAAGATAATACTGGCGCTTTTGGCTTACCCGTTCGGCCTTTTATGAACTTTTGGACATTATTTAACTTCCCTGATCATCAAGCGCCAAATGATCCTCACCGTTCAGCAGAATGGAATCGGGGTGCTTACATTGTTGAAGGGCTTGCTCACTGCGGAGCATGTCATTCACCACGTAACTTTATGATGGGTGTTGATTTTTCACGTTCACTTGAAGGCGGTGAAGTCGACAACATGGCAATTCCTGATATTACAGCCCCGACATTGTCAAAACATGGTTATGACACTAAATCGCTCAGTCAGTTTTTACAAACAGGAATTTCACCTCAAGGGACTTCCTTTGCAGGAATGAATACGGTAACCCACTTTTCGACCAGCCAAATGAAGCCTGAAGATGTCAATGATATGGCTATTTATCTGCTAACCGATAAAAATGGGCAACTTCTTGATGCACAGCCAGCACCACAACCTTTAGCACAAGCGGCCAATCCACAAGCTAATAGCCTTATGGAAGCAGGTCGTTTGACTTATATGTCAACATGTGCGGGCTGCCATGGTGTTAATGGTGAAGGTATTCCGAATGGTATTCCTGCGCTAAAAGGCAATGCGATTGTGATGATGGATAACCCGCAAACTTTCATTAATGTTGTTTTAAATGGGATCCCTACAACAGTATTTCCAAATGGCCAACGCATGTATGCAATGCCCGGATTTGCAGATGATCTCGATGCACAAGAAATTGCCGATTTGATTTCATGGGCTAGGGCAAATTGGGGCGGACAAGAAGTTCCAGTGACCACGGATCAAGTTGAAAAACAGAAAAAATAGCGGAATAAAAAGGAAGCCCTCAATAAAACCGATTTATTGGGGCGCTTATTGAAATTGAATAAGTATTATCATTTATCACAAGCAGAATTTCGTTAGCCTAATGACCTGCTGATTCATTTTTAATTGGGTAATCAATATCATTGATAACACAACTATTATTCATTTCTATACGATAAATAGCTGAACCTTGCAAAATTGATTTAGCGCCATCATCACCTGTTAACGCTATTAATTGCTGACGATATTGTGCAGATATTCCTACAGGATGACCGGGTTTGCCATCATGGATAGGCCGAACTAAGGGATGAAGTTTTAATTCGTTAGCAACGCGAATAAAAATATTTTCAGTAATATATGGCATATCTGCAAGTTGTATCAGCCAACCATCCCAATGAGCCGTATTCTTCACACCAAAGGCGATTGTTTCGCCTAATCCTTCACTATTGATTAGCGAATAAGGCACATTGTGCTGTAAACAATGGGTAATAACACCTTGGTTATCAGGCCGAGTAATCACATGAATAGGTAACTGGCTTTTTATGGCATTTTGAAGGGTTATTTCAAATACAGTTTGTCCACCTAAATCACTATTCAATTTATTACCCTGTCCGCCCGCAAGCTGAAAACGGCGACTTTTACCTGCTGCTGTAATTAATATACCAACTGTCATAATAATGTGATCAATTTAATAAATATCGTTAGCTCTATCTTATTAAAGATAAAAATTACTACAAGGTATTAGTTGAATTCTATTTCAATGTTTAAGAACAGAATTATGCTGCATTGAATATTCAAGTTCAAAGGCATGATTGTTTTTCAACCCGCAAGTTAATATTGAAGATACAGAATGAGTATTGTAAGTTTCAATAACTGTTAGCTAAGCATGACATGAGTATTAGTTATATTTCCCATCTAAGGAGAAATTGAGCATTCACTCTCTCTATTGGGCACTATTGTAAAGTTTGAATAACTCATTATGCCAAGCTAACCAGCCCACTACGGAAGCTTAACTCATGAACGCATTTAAAGGTCGTCATTTCACTGGTATTATCCATCCTGTGGACGGGAGGGAAATGCCCGACTGGCGTTGAACATTGGCAGATAAAATATCGCAATAATGTCATTGAATGTGATCATGGAAAATTGAAACGGATCATCAATCCGACATTAGGATTTAAATCCCTCAAAACTGCTCATGCCACAATTGAGGAAAGGTCAGGTTGAGTATTTTTATTACGGATATCCCTTGGGAGAAGTGCGTCTAGTGAACAGAGCTTTTGGCCTGTAATCTAACTGAGAGCCAAAAACTCAGTCCCATCATTTTATTTGCAACAGTGCCGAGCATCGACTAATTCATATTTGTCAAAAGAATCGTACTGCCATACCGCTCTCCCGGTTCAATCCCCTGAGCAATGGATTTTATTTCAGCCGAAATAGGGATACTACGAACTGTGTTATCAACAGATATTGTTAATTTAGTGTCATTATTATCTACGAACGATAAACCTACAACCACACCATTGAGATCGAGTGTTCCATCAATAATAGTAAAAGTCATGCTTGCATCCGAGTTACATTGGATGGATGGATAAATTGTTCCCTTTTCTCCTTGCCCATCTTTACCAATAACACCCAGATTGATAGATGTGAGACCCATCAAATTACATTCAACCGGAGGAATAGGGACATCTGTTCCTGGTGAATTAATGTCAATTGCATAAGGTCGGTATATTGTAGTACATAGCGATGCAGATACGGACGTAGTTGAACAAACGATAACGCCATAAACAAAAGACACTGAGCCATTTTTACCTACACTTGCAGTTGCATTGTTCGTCGTAGTAGCGCCGCTTGGGTATATCCAGCTAGGGTTTCCTGAGCGAATATCCACTACATTAAGATATAAATTAGCACCTGATATAGGTAAATCAACTATAGTCCCTTTATCTAAATCAGAACAAGGTTTATTAATCCTAACATAATCGCCCACCATAACACTTACATCTCTCGTCCAATAATTATTAGATACTGTATGAGACATCTGCGATAGTGAACTACTAGTCATATATGATTCAGGTCTATTACCTGCTTGCAATGACCACATAGGTCGGAAATAACAGTCTGAAGACGAATTTATATTAGTAATAGGTCCCGATGTTGCTCTCACGAGACCACCAGGAACATAATATCCAGCTCCCCATGCATTATATTGAGTACAATTGCCATCGGAGGATACTGAATTAGCACAAGCTTTAACACTCTTTCCAACAACACCAGTAGGAGCGCCCGGTGCTCCAAAATATTCTATTTTTCCTCCTTGACTATATTTCTGAGGTATGTTATTTAAATACATTGGAGTATCGGCAGCATACCCTATTTGGGTGATTACTAAATATAAAAAAAATCCACTTAAAAGTCTCATTTATTACTACCTCTATTATTCTCTGATAACAATGTAATACCCCAACTAGTCACACACACCCCAAGATATACGTCAGCATCGCTGTAAAAAAACGGTGTAATAGACTGGCTTGCGATACTCTCATGGTTCCCTGGTACATTGATGTAAATACAGTTTTTTTACCACGATGTAACATCTGCTTTATTAGTCGATATATTCGATCTTCTTTAAATTAATTTAATTCCAAATAATCAACTAGAATACCTTATGAAAAATTAGCAAATAGAATATGCTAAGTTGATATATGATAATTTTCCTTGCCAATATAAAAGCGAAAATGATACAAATTAGTTTTTGTAGTTATTGATAAATGCTTGCGTAATTCATACACTGAATGTGTTATAACCCTCATTCATACCCCAAGGTATAGGTCAGCGTCGCCGTAAAAAACCCTGGCGTTATCGATTGACTCGCTATTGCCTCACTGTTTCCTTGCACATACGCTTTCAATCGGATGGTCGTTGTGCCGTCTTGTATTGCATGTGCGGGATACGGCTCTGCCGGATTAATCGGTAATTGCATCCCATTCATGGTCTCAATACCAATAGCCGCCCCCGCCGCTTCACTGCCCGCATCAAAGTTGAGTAACCCTTGAGCATTGCTGTTTCCCGTCAAGGTTGCGGTGATCCAATTGCCCAACGAGGTATCACAATCTTCCAACTCAAAATCAA
>NZ_CM001773.1:3369087-3403855 GCF_000314895.2 Providencia sneebia DSM 19967
TTGTTGCGTTTACGGGAAACTGGAATTAAATTTATGAATTAGTATTAATTTAAGTTTATTATTCTTTTATTCATACCCAAAAATGATAAAAGCAACATAAATAGCCATTAAAAAAGAGCATCTTATTAGGTAATAAATAATAACAAGTTGTTTTTGATGAGGTTTTAATCGAAGTGTTATCCCCCGAAAGTGTAAAAACACCTTCGAAAGGTGTGTCATGACGCCTTTTGTGAATTTGATTTCTTAGCGATATTAAGTAAACTTATCCACATCGAGAGTGGTGCAACAAATTGATTTATTTTGTTGCATTAAAAATAAAAATAAACAATAAATTCAATGAATTAAAAAACATACATCTCTAATTAATTTGTTACATATCGCTTAAAAAACAAGAGTATTATTAATATTTATCCTTCTTTTTTATATAACCAAAAATATTGAATACCTTTATTCAACGATAAAATTCATTTTTACGATCTTATTGATTATGATCACGCTTAATTTTCGTAAAATAGAATTCAATTACCCCATTTTGCTGGGTATCACTTCATGGTGATTATCTTAATAAGAACAACCATAATAAATCACCCAAAATAAGCGTTAAAATAAAAGGCAAATATTCTATTTTACGTAGGCTGTGCTGAAGAAAAGTTATTGACGATGATGATCAAATTAAATTTTGTTCATAAAAAGTGACAATAATAAAACTGAGAGTAACGTGATATCCTTCAATCTTTACTCATCCGCTATAGAATTCATGTTTATTTCTATTCAATAAATTATTTTTAAATAATTTATTGAATACTTGCTTAACAATATCCTTGAGTACCCAATAAATTTTCAGATTATTTTCACACAAAAAAAGCCCAATAATTGGCTAACCAACTATTGGGCTGTTTATTTAATAACGTTCTTTTTGAACGTTCTATTTTTATCTAAAGCGATAAGATTTTCTAGACATTGAATAATCCTTCAATTGAAAGATCTTCTCCATGTAGAATATCCTTTAATCGACGTAAACCTTCCACTTGAATCTGACGTACCCTTTCACGCGTTAAACCGATTTCCCGCCCAACTTCTTCGAGCGTTTCAGCTTCATAGCCTAAAAGGCCAAATCGGCGTGCAAGTACTTCCCTCTGCTTAGGATTCAACTCAAATAACCACTTAACAATATTCTCTTTTAAGTTATTATCTTGAATTGTATTTTCAGGACTGGATTCACTGTCATCAGATAAAATTTCGAGTAACGATTTTTCTGAATCACCGGCAATTGGCGTATCAACTGATGTAATACGTTCATTTAAACGTAACATCCGACTGACATCCTCTACTGGTTTATCTAATTGCTCAGCAATTTCCTCAGCACTAGGTTCGTGATCCAGCTTTTGTGCAAGCTCACGAGCAGTTCTTAGGTAAATATTGAGTTCTTTAACAATGTGAATTGGCAGACGAATAGTTCGAGTTTGGTTCATGATGGCTCGTTCTATTGTTTGCCTGATCCACCATGTAGCGTACGTCGAAAAACGAAACCCTTTTTCAGGATCAAATTTTTCAACTGCGCGAATTAAACCTAGGTTACCTTCCTCAATAAGATCAAGTAAGGCCAACCCTCGATTATTATAGCGCCGAGATATTTTGACCACTAAGCGAAGGTTACTTTCTATCATGCGCTGACGCGATGCAATATCACCACGCAGCGCCCTTCTTGCATAGAAAATCTCTTCTTCCGCAGTCAGAAGTGGTGAGTACCCAATTTCGCTGAGATAGATTTGAGTTGCATCCAGAACACGGACATTTGTGTTCTGGAGCAAATCCATTTCATCATCTAGTTCAGCAACTAGATCCTCTTCTTTTAACTCATTCTCATCAAAAGCATTATCCAACGTGCTTTCGTCGAGGTCATCGTATAACTCGTTAGTTTTCAGCGAACTTTGGCTCATCAGTGACTCCTACCCTAGATAATGAGGACAGAACGTCATTGCATTCTGCCCAGTTTATCGCTGCGGTAAGTAACGCAACGGGTTTACTGATTTTCCCTTGTAACGAATTTCAAAATGTAACCTAACTGAGCTTATTCCAGTGCTACCCATAGTCGCTATTTTTTGCCCAGCAGCAACATCCTGCTGAGAACGCACAAGTAATGTATCATTATGAGCGTAAGCACTTAGGTAGTCATCGTTATGCTTTATTATTATAAGATTTCCATATCCACGTAATGCATTTCCAGCGTATACCACTTTTCCTGGAGCAGAAGCAATTACAGGTTGGCCACGAGAACCGGCAATATCAACACCTTTATTCCCGCCTTCAGCATCAGAAAAACCTTCAATCATTTTTCCTTCAGCTGGCCAGCGCCATTTTATTGATGAGCTATTTGTACTGCTTGTACTGGTTGTTGCAGGAGCTGTAGATACCACTGTGGTAGCGGTTGCCGTCGAAGTTGTAGGCTTCTTATTATTCGGCAGCATTTTACCTGAATTTGAACCACTATCACTTGCAGGATACGCATTAGTTGTTCGAAGATCAACCTGTTGCTGGTTACTATTTGATGAGTTTGCGACTAATTTCCCGCTTGGCGTCACACTTCCATTATCAAGGTGAATCACTTGACCAACATTTAAGCTATATGGTTCGGATATATTATTTTTAGTCGCTAACTCGCGAAAATCATTACCTGTGATATAAGCTATGTAAAAAAGTGTATCGCCGCGCTGTACTTTATATTCGCTGCCATTGTAGCTTCCTTTTGGAATGCTACCATAGTCACGATTATAGATAATTCTACCTTGGCTATTCGCATTAGCAGAAGCTGACGCATGAGCTGAAGATGCTGAATTTGATGACAAATTAGGGCGAGATGAAGGCATCGCAATACTTGTCGCACCACTGTTTGATGCTGTAGCTTGTGCAGTTTGAGTTGACTGGCTCGTCCGCCCTTCATTTACGCTCGAAATCGGTGCAGCTGTATGATATGGCGTTGAACATCCCGCCAACAATACACTGCTAAATGAAAAGATCACTGCCCATCGAATTTTGTTTATTGGGCTAACAATTTTCATGCATCTTCTCCCGTGAAGAAAAATCTGACGCACCAAATACATTGATGTCAGTAAAACACTAGAGCTACTTTGCTCTATGACTAAAATATTTCACTTATTAAAGCAGAAATATAAAATGGTGAACAAGCCAATTATATCAAAAAGATAACAATTTGAGATTATGACTTAATAGTAAAAGGACATTAAAGCGAATTTTGATGAACAAAATAACCGAGTAAAACGCAATATAATTTAAGTTACTCTATAATCACTCGCGAGATCATTCTAGACAAAAATTGAAATTAAGCGAGTTCACCTGCAATTAATGGAACAAACCTCACTCTCTCAATCACGTTAGAATGGAAATCATTACCTCTTCGTGTAATCAATTTTAAAGACTGTTCTTGGTCACCTACAGGTAAAATCAAACGTCCCCCCTCTTTTAATTGCTGTAACAAGCGCATTGGGATTTCAGTTGGCGCAGCAGTTACAATAATCGCATCAAAAGGACCTTTAGATTGCCAACCTTCCCAGCCGTCACCATGCCGAGTTGAAATATTATGCAAATCTAGCTGTTTAAACCGGCGTTTTGCTGTCCATTGCAAACCTTTAATTCTTTCAACGGAGTAAACATGTTGTGCCAAATGAGCAAGGATTGCAGTTTGATAGCCTGATCCTGTGCCAATTTCAAGAACATGATCTTGGGAAGAAATAGCCAGTAAAGAGGTCATTTTCGCAACAATATAAGGTTGCGAAATAGTTTGCCCGTAACCAATTGGTAATGGAATATTATCATAGGCCTTATGAGATAGCGCTTCATCGACAAAACGTTCCCGAGGAACTTGTGATAAAGCCTCTAATAGATTCTCATCGTGAATTCCCTGTTGGCGTAGTTGTGCCAAAAGTTCTTTCATGAGGCCTGTTTTCATTTCTTCATCACTCCTGATTTATTCAACCACTCTTCAACTATTCCATGTGCTTTATAAGCCGTTAAATCAACTTGCAAAGGCGTTAATGATACATAACCTTGTTGAACAGCTTCAAAATCGCTTCCTGGACCTGCATCGCGAATTTCGCCAACAGGGCCAAGCCAGTACAACATATTTCCTTTAGGATCTTCAAGATTATACACTTCAGAAGCCGCATGACGACTACCACAACGTGTGACTTTGATCCCTTTAATTTCATCATAAGGAATATCAGGTACATTAATATTTAAAATATTGCCTGCACGCAATGGTTTCTTTTGTAATAAGGCTAATATATCGCAAGTGACTTTTGCTGCGGCCTCAAAATGCACATCACCATCTAAAGATACTGCCACTGAAGGCAATCCAAGATGTCGCCCTTCCATTGCAGCCGCAACAGTACCAGAATAAATAACATCATCCCCAAGGTTTGGACCACAATTAATCCCTGAAACAACAATATCGGGCCTAGGTCTAACGACCTTGTTCACACCAATGTACACACAATCAGTCGGTGTTCCTTCTTGTACTGAAAGATCACCATTATCAAGTGTTTGAATTCTAAGAGGTCTATCCAATGTTAATGAGTTTGATGCACCACTACGATTACGATCAGGTGCAATAACTTGCACATCATAATATTGACGCAAAGCCATAGATAAAGCTTGAATGCCCGGAGCAGTTACGCCATCGTCATTACTCAATAAAATCTTTAGCATCAACATTATCCTGATTAATAATTTCTCTCACAACACTCGTTGCAAAACTTCCTGAACGGAGGAAAAATTGTAAATGTAATGTTGTTTTATCAATCCAACGCCATTGAAAATCTTGCGGTTTTATAATAATGGCTCTTCTCGCTGATGAAACTCTTTCGCTTTTCATCAAATCTAAAAAAGCAGAATAATTTTCTAGATTACTCGTTTCGAATGCGAGTGCATCATCTTGAGTACCTAAATCACCATCACCAGGTAGTGGCGCCGTAATACTTAATTCTGATGATAAAACGCGCTGTTGTGAATCGGCTAACTCTTCCTGCGTCGCAACAAACCAACTTCCTCGGCCAGTCAGTTGTAATGCATCGCCTAATAGAACTTGCTGAGTCATTTGTTGAGCTATACGTTCACTAACAATATGGTTGAACATAGCACTTCTTGCTGCTGAAAGATAAAAACTACGTTTATTGCGCTCACGCACTTGGATCTCTTTCTTTGCCCAGCGTAATGCTTGAACTAAATTCTGTCCATCGCGACCAAATCGTTGTTCCCCAAAATAATTAGGCACGCCTTGTTCAGCAATTTTATGCAAGCGCGGTTCTACATCTTCAGGCTGAGAAATATCGCGAATGGTAAGCTCAAACTGATTTCCTTTTAATGAGCCGATACGTAATTTTCTTTTTTGACGGGTAATTGCGAGAACTCGACAGCCTTCAAGCTGAAAGAGTGAAAAATTAGGCGTTTCTTTACCCGGCATCTGCAAGCAAAACCATTGTTCAGTTACCGCTTGGCGATCTTTTAATCCCGCATAACTGACTGCTCGAGCAGAAATTTTGGCAAATTTAGCTAATTGCTCAGCAACAAACTGAGTATTACAACCCGTTTTTTCAATGCGAACCATCACATGTTCGCCTTCACCATCAAGCTCGAAACCTAAATCTTCTTTGACGATAAAATCTTCAGGATAGGTTTTTAGTTTACCCGCAGACAGTGGCTTACCATGCTGGTACTGTGCATTCATGACTTTCATTACCATTATCTTTAACAAGTAAAACAACCGCTGCGCAAGCTATGCCTTCTTTACGACCCACAAAACCAAGCTGTTCTGTTGTCGTTGCTTTTGCATTAATTGCATCCATGTGACATTCAAGGTCTTCGGCGATATTGACGCGCATTTGAGGAATATGAGGTAGCATTTTAGGTACTTGCGCCATTATTGTGATGTCAAGATTACCAATTCGATAGCCTTTTTTACGCACTTGGCAATAAGCTTCTCTTAATAACACTCGGCTATCAGCGCCTTTATAAGCAGGGTCGGTATCTGGGAATAATTTACCAATATCCCCAAGCGCTGCTGCACCTAAAATGGCATCTGTCACCGCATGTAACACGACATCACCATCAGAATGGGCAAGTAGTCCTTGTTCGTATGGAATTGGCACGCCACCAATAATAATAGGTCCTTCTCCACCAAATTTATGTACATCAAAACCGTGTCCGATTCTCATTATTTATTCCTTTTATTTCATGCGAGAAAGATAAAATTCCGCCAGCGCTAAATCTTCTGGTCGAGTGACTTTTAAATTATCTGAACGACCTGAAACAAGCACAGGTTTATAACCACAATATTCAAGAGCTGACGCCTCATCAGTAATCACAGCATGCTCTTTTAAGGCTTTAATTAAACAATTGCGCAGCAGTTGTAGTGGAAAAAATTGAGGTGTTAATGCATGCCATAAAGCTTCTCGCTCAACAGTGTGATCTATAAGATCTGTTGTTCGGGCGCTACGTTTCATCGTATCTCTAACTGGAGCCGCGAGGATCCCACCACAGCAATCTTTCTGTGTTAGCTCAATAATTCTATTTAAATCATCTTGATGTAAGCAAGGACGCGCAGCATCATGCACTAAAACCCATTGATTGGCTGAACGAATATTTTGAGATAAAAAATTCAATCCAGCTAACACGGAATCAGCTCTTTCTTTTCCACCATTCACGGTAATAACTCGGTTATTCTTTGCAACATCAAGTTGAGAAAAATAGTCATCTTCAGGACTTAAAGCGACAACAATTTGCGCAACATGCGTATTAAGCAACAAAGTATCAATGGTGTGTTCAATAATGGTTTTTCCTGCAACTTCTAAATACTGCTTTGGACAATCAGCATTCATACGAGTGCCAATGCCTGCTGCGGGAATGATTGCGACAATTTGAGGGTTAACCTCAAGGGCTGAACTATTCATTATAATATGGATCTTACATTGGAATTAGTAGGTCAGTTGATGAAGTAGATAGAGAAAGCACCCTATTTTATATTCGCCGTGTTTTGATTGTTATTATCTTTAACCATTCTATAAAATGATTCACCAGGTTTAATCATCCCAAGCTCAGTTCGTGCGCGTTCTTCAACTGCATCTTGCCCATCATTTAGATCATTAATTTCAGCAAATAACTGTTCATTACGCATTTTTAAGCGCTCATTAACAATTTCTTGCGCAGCGACATCATCTTTGACTTGGACATAGTCATGAATGCCATTTTTACCTAGCCATAAAGAGTATTGTGTCCAAGCTAATATCGCGATTAGCAAAAGTGTTAATTTACCCATTCTGCCCCCTGAAATGATTTGCTAATCATCCCATAACTCCGCTCTTGAAGCTACTATGATACGAGTAATGTCATAAAAGTAAGATTAAAATAATCATTAACTGATTGCTTTATATACTCATTTATATCGTAGTTTAAATAATAACGCTCCTTTCATTCCTCATCATCATACAAATCATATTTATAACATGAGAAAATATAAGGTAAACATTATAAGGAAAAGTAAACATAAGTAGAATTGATTAATGAGGATGGATTAAAAAGTTTAAATGATGAATATAAATGAAATTAAACGCAGTCTATTACCACAGTTGATAATAGACTGGCATGTTAAACAGTAAAAATTCCTTTAGTATTGAGTAGGTCAATGATTTGCTCTACCGTATAAGGAATAGTTTGTCGTCCGTCAGTAGAGAACTCTGGCTTTAATGGTGCTTCATAAGGTGAGTCAATTCCCGTAAATTGCTTAATTTTGCCTTCCCTTGCTTGCCGATATAACCCTTTAGGATCACGCTGCTCACAAATTTCTACCGGTGTTGCCACATACAATTCAAAAAATTGCGCTGGCTGAAATAAATCACGAACTTTTTGTCTATCTTCGCGATAAGGCGAGATAAATGCGGTGATAACAACTAACCCTGCATCAACCATTAATTTAGCGACTTCCCCAATACGACGAATATTTTCTTGTCGATCAGCATCACTGAAACCAAGATCACCACATAAACCATGGCGGACATTATCACCATCAAGTAAATATGTTTTGATATTCTTGGCCGCTAGAGTTTGCTCTACAGCTCCCGCTAATGTTGATTTACCTGAACCAGAAAGCCCCGTAAACCACAATACCGCACCTTTGTGACCATTGCTTTTTTCGCGAGATTGCCGAGTCACCGGATGTTCATGCCAAACAATATTTGTATCAATATCATTCATAAAATCTATTTCCCACCAAGCAGATCACGCGCACCCCAATGTGGAAAATGGCGTCTAACCAGTTTATTTAGCTCGATTTCAAATTCGCTGAATTGCTCATTATGAATAGAAGCTTGGTGTTGAACTTCTCGCACTAATCCTGCCCCAACAGTCACATTGGTAATTCTATCAATAAAAATCATACCGCCTGTTTCAGCATTAATTTGGTACTTATCGAGTAATAACGGTTCTTCAAACGAAAATTCTACCAATCCAATGCCATTAAGCGGTAATTCCGTTGCAACTTTTTGGGTTAAATTATTCACATCAACTTGATATTGAATATTTTCAACTTTTGCACGACTTCTTTTTCCCGCTATTTTGATATCTAATTGTTGCCCTTGTACAAGCGGTTGTTCAGACATCCAAACAACATCAACTAAAGCCTGCTGCACACTTTGTAATGTCTCTTCTTGAGTGACAATAAGATCGCCACGGCTAATATCAATTTCATCTTCAAGCACGAGTGTTATGGCTTCACCAGGTACGGCAAATTGTAATGAGCCATCAAAAGTCACAATATCTTTAATTTTAGATGATCGACCTGATGGTAAAACTTTAATTGACTGGCCAACGCGCACAATTCCAGAAGACAGCGTGCCGCTAAAGCCGCGAAAATCAAGGTTGGGTCTATTCACATATTGCACGGGAAAACGCAGTGCTTGTTCAGATGCATTTTGTGCAACTTGAACATTTTCCAAAATTTGTAATAGCGTTTCACCTTGATACCAAGGCATATTTTCGCTTTCATTAACGATGTTATCGCCATCTAAAGCTGAAATAGGAACAAACCATACATTGAGATCAACGGGGAGTTCAGTGGCAAATTGCTGATAATTTTGTTTGATCTCATCAAAAATAGCTTCGCTATAATTAACCAAATCCATTTTATTCACAGCAACAATTAAATGGCGGATCCCCAGTAATGTACTGATAAAGCTGTGGCGTCGAGTTTGTTCTTGAACACCTTTACGTGCATCAATCAATAATATAGAAAGTGAGCAAGTGGATGCGCCTGTTGCCATATTTCTTGTATATTGCTCATGCCCCGGCGTGTCAGCAATAATAAATTTTCGTTTTTGAGTAGAAAAATAGCGATAAGCAACATCAATAGTAATGCCTTGCTCACGCTCAGCGGCAAGTCCATCAACCAACAATGCCAGATCTAATTTTTCGCCTTGAGTACCGATCCTTTTACTATCATTTTGAAGTGTCGAAAGCTGATCTTCATAGATCTGCCTTGTATCATGTAACAACCGACCAATCAGCGTACTTTTCCCATCATCAACACTTCCGCAGGTCAAAAAACGTAATAAACTCTTTTCCTGTTGAGCTAGCAAATAACTTTCAACACCACCTTGGCGCTTAATTTGATCTGCAATCGTTTCATTAAATGCTAAATTTGCCATTACGTTTCCCCTTAAAAATATCCCTGACGTTTCTTTTGCTCCATAGAAGCTGATTGGTCGCTATCAATTAATCGGCCTTGTCGCTCACTAGTCGTTGAGATCAACATTTCTTCAATAATTTCTGGCAATGTTTCTGCTTGAGAATCAACGGCTCCGGTTAATGGCCAGCAACCTAGCGTTCTAAAGCGGACTTTGCGTTTGGCAATAACTTCACCTGGTTGTAAATCAATGCGATCATCATCCACCATCAGTAATGTTCCCTCTCGGGCAACCACGGGACGCTCTTTAGCAAAATAGAGTGGAACAATCTCGATATTTTCTAAATAGATATATTGCCAGATATCAAGTTCTGTCCAGTTGGATAACGGAAAGACGCGAATACTTTCCCCTTTATTAATTTGGCCATTATAGTTATGCCATAATTCAGGGCGTTGATTTTTAGGATCCCAACGATGAGAACGATCACGAAAAGAATAAATTCGCTCTTTTGCACGTGATTTTTCTTCATCACGCCTTGCACCACCGAAAGCAGCATCAAAACCATATTTATCTAATGCCTGCTTTAAGCCCTCTGTTTTCATCACATCAGTGTGTTTAGCACTGCCGTGGATAAAAGGATTAATGCCTAATTCTTCCCCTTGCGGGTTACGGTAAACCAACAAATCAAAATCATATTTTTTTGCAGTTTGGTCACGAAATTCATACATTTCGCGAAATTTCCATCCAGTATCAACGTGTAATAAAGGAAAAGGTAATTTACCGGGATAAAAAGCCTTTCTTGCCAAATGCAGCATAACGGATGAATCTTTGCCTATTGAATAGAGCATGACCGGATTAGCAAATTCAGCAACAACTTCGCGTAAAATATGAATACTTTCAGCTTCAAGTTGTTGTAAGTGAGTTAAACGTTTTTCATTCATGATGGCCTCCTCTCTTAAGCCAGTTCTAACACGGCTGAACGCCATCTATCTTCAACGGTTTGTTGACCAAACCATGCTAATTCTTGGTGCAATGCGGTAACCTCTCCAATGACCAATAATGCTGGAGTTGGCGCGGCTTGAGCCAACCTTTCTAATTCACATAAAGTGCCACATACAACCTGTTGTTCTTGACGTGTCCCACAGCCAATGACGGCGACAGGCGTTTCTGGTGATCGCCCAAAGTAAATTAAACGTTCGCTTATCTTGGCTGCTTTCACGGTTCCCATATAGATAGCTAACGTTTGCTGGCCTTTTGCTAATGCTGCCCAATCAAGCTCTGAGCCTTCATTTTTACAATGCCCCGTAATAAACGTGACACTTTGAGAATATTCGCGGTGCGTTAACGGAATACCCGCATAGGCAGTAGCACCTATCGCAGCGGTAATGCCAGGGACAACTTGAAACGGAATGCCCGCTTTTGCCGCAACTTGTAATTCTTCTCCCCCACGGCCAAAAACAAATGGATCGCCACCTTTAAGTCGAACGACTTTTTTTCCTTGCAGAGCCAGTTTAACAATCAAAGCATTTGTCTCGTCTTGAGTGACAGAATGGTTATTTGCGCGTTTTCCAACGCATATTTTATCGGCATCACGTCTAACAAGGTCTAAAACTTCATCACTAACAAGGTTGTCATATAAGACAACATCTGCATTTTGCAAAACTTGTAAGCCTTTTAAGGTCAACAGACCCGCATCTCCGGGGCCTGCTCCCACAAGAATTAATTCACCATGATTATCTTTCTCGGATAATTGTTGTTCTAATTGTTGCTCCGCTTCAACTAATTGCCCTTTTTCAACAAATGAGGCAAAACGGCCGTTAAAGCTGCGCTCCCAGAATCGTTTTCTTTCACGCATATTTGTTATTGAATTTTTGACTCGTTCTCTCCAATTACCGGCTATTTCTGCCATTTTACCCAGTGAATTTGGTAACATAGCTTCAAGTTTTTCACGTAATAAACGGGCAAGTACAGGAGCTGTTCCACCAGAAGAGATAGCCACAATGATAGGATTACGATCAATAATAGAAGGAACAATAAATGAACAGAGTGGCTTATCATCAACGACATTGACAAACGTTTGCTGAGCTTGCGCATCATGAAAAACTTTCTCATTCAATGCCGGATCATCTGTTGCCGCAATAATGAGATACGCTTTTTCCAAATAACGCGTTTGATAATGGTCTTCTATCCAAACTATTTGACCTTGTTGATGAAGGTTGAATAATACCGGACACAATTTTGGCGCAATGATGACAAGATTAGCCTGAGCACGTAATAATAGTTCGGCCTTACGTGTGGCTACCTCGCCGCCGCCCACGAGGACAACCTTACGAGATTGTAGATCAACAAATAACGGTAAATATTCCATATTGCTCTTCCGGTGTTATAACTTTTTATCATTTACTTTTAAATTTGACTATATGGCGTGCATGTTTGGTTATGAAATGCTAAAAAGTCATTAGATGTAACTCAAAAGAATAAGTAAAACTGTGATTAATTTAAGATAGGCCTGATATGAGCAAAGAATATTAATTGGAAAAACAGATATAAAACTCAGTTTTCTATTATAAATAACCCCTTAATGAATGAATTAATTTTCAATCAGTTAATGTGTAAATTCAAACTGTATTCAAATGACGAAATAATAAAGTTTAGTAACTTAATTTAGATTTAATCCGTAAAATGAAATAACTTATTTTGTTTAAATACTTTGAGAAAAATGCGTTAAACTAGTACCGTGAGCTGAAAATAAAAATTAACTGAATGTTTTAAATTGGATATTAAATTAAGATAAAAACATGATAGATCAAATTGATAGCGATAAAAAAAAGCTAACCATTAATGATATTGCAAAGTTATGTGGCGTTGGAAAATCTACAGTTTCTCGAGTCATTAATAACGATCCGATGGTCAATGAAGATACCCGTAAAAAGGTTAATGAAATCATTGAAAAATACCAATTTACGCCCTCAAAATCTGCACGTGCAATGCGCGGATATTCAAACCGTTCGTTCGGTATTATTATGACTCGATTAGATTCTTATGCAGAGAATCAAGCTGTTAGTTCTATGTTACCCATCTTATATCAAAATAATATCGACCCAATTATTTTAGAAAGCCAATTTAAGCCAGAAAAAGTTGAAGAACATTTAAAGATGCTAGAGCATCAGAAAGTTGATGGCATTATTTTATTTGCGTTCTCAGGAATAGATGCAAATAAACTCAAAAGCTGGCAACAAAAAATGATTGTCATTGCACGCCCTCTTGCAGGTTTTGTCTCAATTTGTCACGATGATGATCGGGCAATAAAATACCTCATGCAATATTTTCATGTTGAAAAAGGCTACCATAAAATAAATTACATCGGTATTTACACAAAGGATGAAACAACTGGGCTTCTTCGCTATAACGCATATTTAAATTACTGCCAACAACACAATTTAATCCCCCACGCTCAACTTGGTGAACTGAACTATCAAAGCGGTTATCTGCTCACTGAAGAAATATTAACAACTTCACCTCAAGCAATTTTATGTGCAACGGATTCATTAGCGTTTGGTGTTCAAAAATATCTATCAGAGAAAAACATTACTCATATTGATGTAGCGTGTGTTGGACGTAATGATTTGCTCACATTCCTCTTTCCACAAACAACCTTCTACCGATTAGGCTTTAGAGAAAGTGGAAAAGAAGCAGCTAATACTTTGATTAAAATGCTAAAAACAAAGATCACCCCACAAAATATTATTATCTCTAGTAACGATTTAAATTAGTTATAGAGTTACTAAACAATTATTACTTGTGATCTACCTCTCGCTATGGGAACGATCCCATTAAATTATGCAAAATAAGACGATATATTAAAATTATTGAAACTATTGCGAGAAAGTTAATATGCCCAGTGCTAAAGATTTGCGAACGATTGACGAGCTCATTGCACTCATTGGTGGTAAGGAGAATATCACCAGTGTTTCTCATTGTTTAACTCGGCTACGCTTCGTTCTTAGTGACCCTAATAATGCAGATGTTGAAAAAATACAGCAACTTCCATTTGTTAAAGGTTGTTTTAATAACGCAGGTCAATTCCAAGTCATCATTGGTACCAATGTTGATCACTATTATAATTTATTAATCCAGCGATTAGAGTTAAAAGCTAAAAGTAAAGATGAAGTTAAATCTGATGCCAAAGTTAATATGACTTTTTGGCAAAGAGCTATTTCAAATTTAGCTGAAATATTCGTCCCATTACTGCCAATTCTAATTTGCGGTGGTTTACTTTTAGGTTTAAGAAATGTGATTGGTGAAATGCCAATTTCAGATAATAAACCATTAACCTACTTTTATCCTTGGCTCAAACCTATTTATGATTTTCTTTGGTTGCCTTGTGAAGCTATATTCCACTTTTTACCTGTTACCATTTGTTGGTCTAGCGCCAAAAAAATGGGTGGAACACCATCACTTGGTATTGTGCTAGGAATAACATTAGTTTCACCACAATTAATGAATGCCTATAATTTAGGTGTACAAATACCTGATGTTTGGGATTTTAGCCTATTCACTATTTCTAAAGTCGGCTATCAAGCTCAAGTAATTCCATCTATATTAGCAGGTCTATTCCTCGGCTGGTTTGAAACTAAATTACGTCGCTATATTCCTGATTATTTAAAACTTGTGATTGTTCCTATTGTGACATTAATTATTTCTGTCTTTGTTGCACATGTTCTTTTAGGCCCACTAGGACGAGGTATTGGTAATGGTATTGCTGATATCATTAAATTATTAATGCTTGGTGATTTTGCGCCTCTTGGCTCAGCCATTTTTGGTTTCCTCTACTCACCAATGGTTATTACTGGCCTTCACCACACCACACTCGCAATTGATATGCAAATGACACAAAGTTATGGCGGAACACCAATATGGCCAATCATTGCGTTATCTAATATTGCACAAGCCTCTGCTGTTGTTGGCATTATTATTGTCAGTCGTAAGAAAAATGAGCATGAAATTACTATTCCTGCTGCAATATCAGCTTATTTAGGTGTAACAGAACCTGCCATGTATGGTGTTAATTTAAAATATGGTTTCCCTATGCTTTGCGCAATGGTTGGCTCAGCATTAGCAGGTTTAATTTGCGGTTTAAATCATGTTTTATCAAATGGAATTGGTGTTGGCGGATTACCGGGTATTTTATCTATACAACCAACTTATTGGCTAATTTACTTATTTGCCATGTTTATTGCTTTTGCGGTTCCTATCGGATTAACAGTGCTTGTTTACAAATATAAAGAGAAAAAAGGCACGTTACTGGTTAATTAAATTATATCACCCCAATATTTAAGGTTTAATATGAATTATTTAGTGATTAACTTCTCAGATACTCACTTATCTGCAATATATAACAATAATGAACGTCATTATCCGTTTCATTTATTTCATCAAAGTTATCATGATTGGTTAGATGTTATAAAAAAAATAAATAGTGATTATTTGGATATTATCGGTGGTGTTATCAAAGCACTTCCTCAACATAATAATCCTGATTATAATCACTATGCACCTTTCTCTGTGAAAACATCAGATGGGAAAGTAATTAATCTGCCGAATTTATTTAGTGAGTTAGTTAATAAACCATTTGTTGGGGAAGTCTCAAATGAATTAGCTTCTCAACAAGCTATTTTACAGGCATTAAAAGAGAAAGAAGAGCATTTTAATTGGTCAATTGAATATGCAGGTTTATCTTCAGGTAAAGAAGAATATTGTCATGAATCTTTATTAACCGTTGCTAACGGTTATATTGGGTTACGCGGCACGCTTCCTGAAATGACAATTAGCCATGATTATTATCCGGCAACTTATATTGCGGGATTATACAATCAAGCTGAATCTCAAATAGGCGATCACAATGTTGTTAATGAAGATTTCGTCAATGCACCTAATGGGCAATTTATTGCACTAAAAATAGGCCAAGGTGATTACCTTCTTCCCCATAATTTAACAACATTAAGTTTGAATCGCGATTTAGATTTAAAAACGGGCGTTTTAACGGCTAAATGGGTTGTTCAAACTAAAGATGGTAAACAACTGATTATTAACAGCCTTAAATTTGCCAATATGGCAGATATGTCTTATTACTGTATTCAGTATCAATTTACTCCACTGAACTTCTCAGATGAAATAACCGTCATTACAAAATTAGAAGGTGATACCTATAATTCAGGTGTTGAACGCTACAGAAGCTTAAACTCCCATCATTATGATGTATTATCATTAACTGCTGAGAAAAATAGTGCCAATCTTCAAGCCCAAACGCTTCAATCTAAAATTGGTATTAGCTTATCATCACATATTCAAGGTGATTTCTTCTCACCACAAGATATTGTTTGCACTATATCTGATTCAGTTATTGAGCAATCAATTACTTTTGCTGCCACCGAAGGCCACAGCTATACATTAGAAAAATGTGTCGCTATCGAAACATCAACAGCTTATCCTGATAGCTGGAATAAATTTGTCCCGCGTGAATTTCCTTCCTTACAATCTCAACTAAACGCCAGCCAAAATGCATGGCAAACATTGTGGGAAAAAGCAGATATTGTGGTATCAGGCGATTTGATGACACAAAAATTATTGCGCTTACACACCTACCATTTACTTTCATCTGCTTCACCATTTAGTAATGAAAAAAATCAGCTAGATGTTTCTGTGACAGCAAGAGGGCTACACGGAGAAGCTTACCGTGGCCATATTTTTTGGGATGAGCTCTTTATTTTTCCTTTTTATATCATGCATTTCCCAGAAACTGCTCGCCAGTTACTGCTTTATCGCTATCATCGCTTAGATGCCGCTAGGTTGGCAGCGCAAGCAGAAGGCTTTCAAGGTGCAATGTTCCCATGGCAATCCGGTCTTGATGGAACAGAGCAAACTCAAGTTTTACATTTAAACCCACTTTCAGGCCAATGGGATCCCGATCATAGCTGCCGCCAGCGCCATGTGTCTCTTGCGATTGCTTACAATGTTTGGCTTTACTGGTGCAATACGCTTGATAATGCGTTTATGAAAGATTATGGCCTGGAGCTTCTCAGCGAGATCACGCTATTTTGGATCAGCCAAAGCCAATGGGACAACCAAGATCAGCGTTACCATATCAGTGGCGTAATGGGACCTGATGAATTTCATGAGAAATATGCAAATTCAACAGAAGGTGGCTTAAAGGATAATGCTTACACCAATATTATGGTGGCTTGGCTCTTCAATGAAATTTCGCGCCTTTATGATCAAAATAGTTTTACTGATGCCTTAATCGACTTAGGTATCAATAGTGAAGTTATAACGAAAGTTAAAGAAATAAAAACACAATTAGCTATCACATTAAATCAAGATGAAGTGATTGAACAGTTTTCAGGTTATTTTGATCTCGAAGATCTTGATTGGGATGGTTATCGCCAAAAATATGGCAATATTTATCGAATGGATAGGATCCTTCGCAAAGAAAATAAATCAGCCGATGATTTTAAAGTTGCGAAACAGGCCGATACCTTAATGTTATTTAATAACTTTGATAAAGATGCCATAAAATCATTAATAGAATCATTAGGTCATTCTGTTTCAGAGCATTTTGCAGAAAAAAACCTGCATTATTATCTTGAGCGCACATCTCATGGTTCAACGCTTTCACGTATTGTCCATGCATATCTTGCTGAACAAATACAACTCCATGATTTATCATGGAAACTTTATCAAGAAGCGCTCTACTCAGATTATAATGATGTGCAAGGCGGGACAACTGCGGAAGGGATTCATACTGGTGTCATGGCTGCAACACTCAATACCACCATTATGGCTTATGCAGGTGTTGATATCCGAAGTGACCTTCTACATATAACGCCAGCTTTACCAAAACAATGGCAAGCACTTAGCTTTACATTATCTCGTCGTAATGCGCTATATCAAATCAATATCACGCATGAACAAATCACCATTATTTGTGATAAAGATAATTCATTATTAATTAATAATAAAAATTATCAACTCACAGCAAATAATTCTTTAACAATTAATTTAAATAGGAATAACAATAATGTTTAAAGGTCTGATATTTGATTTAGATGGTGTGATTGTTGATACTGCTGGATATCATTATTTAGCATGGAAGAAACTTGCTAATGAAATAGATATTGACTTCGATGAAAAATTTAATGAATCCTTAAAAGGGATTAGCCGAATGGAATCATTAAATAGAATCTTAGAACATGCTAATAAACAAAATTCATTTTCAGAAGATGAAAAAATCTCATTAGCTGCACAAAAAAATGAATATTACATAGAATTACTTAATTCTATAACACAAGAAGATATATTACCTGGGGTATTGAATTTAATTCAACATGCCAAAAAATGTAATATACCTTGTGTTATTGCATCAGCTTCTCAAAATGCACCAACAATATTAAAAAATTAGGGATCGAACATTATTTTTTTGCTATTGTTGATCCGCTAACATTAAAGAGAGGAAAACCTGATCCAGAAATTTTCTTAAAAGCAGCCGATGTTATTGGTGTGCCGCCACATCTTTGTGTTGGTTTTGAAGACTCAATTGCCGGAATACAAGCACTTAAGCTTGCGGGTATTTATGCGATTGGTGTTATTGCTGAAGGCCCTTTGCCTGAAGCAGATAAAGAAGTTAATTCACTAAATGAAATAGATGTACATTCATTAATTAAATAATTATTTATCGTATGCCTTAATAGGCTTAACAACGATCTATCTTAACGTATTATGGGTATAACTAAATACTAAGGTTATACCCATTTATATAAATAGGAATAAAGAATGAAAGTAAAACTATTAGTAACCTTAGTTAGTTTAGGGATGTTTCTTCCAATAATTACACAAGCTAATACAAAATCATTAACAATAGAACAACGATTAGAAATATTAGAACAACGAACTCTCGCCGCAGAAAAACGCGCTGAAATTGCAGAAAAAAAAGCAGAGCAATTAGAAAAGACTTTAATTACAAATCAAACTCAGGCACCCACAATCGCATCTCAACCAATTGCCACCACTAATAACACCCCCCAAAACATTATTGAAACAAATAGCCAATATGGAAAACTAAAACTTTATGGTGATGTTGAATTCAATACTGATATTGCAAGTAAAAAAGGGCAATTAACGTCACTGAATACACAATCAGGTAAAAATAAAGATTTCGGTGATTATGATAAATGGGATATTAATGGTCGGATCTTAATTGGGTTAGATGGTGAGCGTGTTTTAGCTAATAATAATTATGCTGGTTTCTCAGTTCAACCTTTGGCTAATATAGATGGCAAGGTTGGTTTAGATGACGCTGCATTTTATTTTGGAAAAAAAGATAATTGGCAAATTAAATTGGGGCGTTATGAAGCTTATGATATGTTCCCACTTAATCAAGATACTTTAATAGAATATTCTGGTAATACCGCTAATGATATTTATAGTGATGGATTTGGCTATATTTATATGATGAAAGAAGGTCGTGGAAGAACTGATAGCGGCGGTAGTATGATGTTTAATACTGCTTATGATAATTGGTATTTCGAAACCAATTTCTTAATTGAAGATGGTACGAGTATTTTCGATGATGGTGAATACCATGGCCGTAGCCAAATTAATAAAAAGAATGTTATCTATGTTCGCCCAGTTGTTGCATGGAATAAAGACAACTTTACAGTTGCCGCAGCATTAGAAAGTAATGTTATTAATAATGCTTATGGCTATGAAGATAAAGATACAGGTAAGTTTAAAAATCAGTCTAAACGTAATGGTTATGGCTTGACTTTAGGCTGGGATAATTTAGAGCAAGACCCAACTAATGGGGTTGCGGTGAATTGGAGTACAGCTTATTTAGATGCCAATAATGAAACTGATTTCACCACTGGTGCTAACGTATTATGGAAACGACTACAGTTAGGCTATATCTATGCGCATAACGATATTAAATCTTATGCCTTAAATTCTGAGAATGATATCAATAATGAAATTATCTTTGGACCAGGAAAATATGACATCCATACACTTTATACTTCTTATGAATTACCCGATATTCTCGATATAGATAATTTTAAAATCTATCTTGGTGCTTATTATTCCACGATTGATGGCAAAGATATTGATGTGAAAGATAGTGATAAAGATAGATATGGTGCAAGAGCTAGATTTAAATACTTCTTCTAATCAATTTAGTTAACTTATTAAATAGCCAGAAAATATCTGGCTATTTGTCATTAACCTTCATGAAGCCCACACTCTCTTTTTAAGCCAAAAAAGCGCGTATCTTCTTCATTCATTCCGGGTTCCCATTTACGAGTTGTATGTGTATCACCCACAGATAAGTAACCTTGCTCCCACAATGGATGATAAGGTAAATCATGTTTTGTTAGATATTCATAAACTTGTTTATTATTCCAATCAATAACGGGTAATACTTTAAAAATACCTTTACCTATTCCGAGTACGGGTAAATTTGCGCGGCTCCCTGATTGTTCCCTGCGTAAACCGGAAAACCAACTTTGTGCATTGAGTTCTTTTAACGCGCGATTCATTGGTTCGACTTTATTCAATTGGTTGTATTGCTCAATTCCTTCAATACCTTGTTCCCATAATTGGCCATAAACTGCCTCTTGCCATGCTGGAGTCAAAGCAGAACGATAAACCTTTAAATTTAAATTCAACCGCTCTGATAATTGTTCAATAAAACGATATGTTTCAGGAAAAAGATAACCAGTGTCAGTCAAAATTACCGGAATATCTGGGATCACCTGAGTTACCATATGCAAAGTTAAAGCGGCTTGAATGCCAAAACTAGATGACAATACAAACTCAGCAGGTAAATGCTCTAGCGCCCACTCTATACGCGCTATTGCACTTTTATTTTCTAACTGAATATTAATTTGAGATAAATATTCAACCTGCTGCTGTTTATCCAATTCCAGCAATTCTGCTAATTCAAGCTGGCTCATACTGCCTCCTGCACCTCATAAAAATCAACCGCCGAATTAACCACAGGTTTGATAACATTAGTGCGAATGAGATAATCCCCAAAGCCTTCTTGCGGCTCTCTTTCTTTTGCCCACGCCCCAATTAAAGAATCTAAAATAGATAAAATTTGAGCAGAGCTGATATTTTCTTTGTACATCCGTGGAATTCGCGTTCCAATAAGATTACCACCTAAATACAAGTTGTAGCGATCAAGAGCTTTACCGACTAACCCGACCTCCGCCAACATTGCTCGCCCACAACCATTCGGGCATCCTGTTACGCGCAATACAATATGCTCATCACTCACGCCATGTGATGCCATGATGCTATCAACTTTATTGATAAATTCCGGCAAAAATCGTTCAGCTTCCGCCATTGCTAGCGGACATGTAGGAAAAGAGACACAAGCCATTGAGTTTTCACGTTGAGGCGTGACTTCCTCGCTCATTAATCCATGTGCTCTCGCAATGGCTTCAATATGATCCTTTTCTGTTTCAGGAACACCTGCCACAATTAAATTTTGGTTTGCCGTTAAGCGAAAATCGCCTTGATGGATTCGCGCTATTTCAGCAACGCCGGATTTTAATGGCTTATTTGGTAAATCAATCAAACGACCATTTTCAATAAATAAAGTGAGATGCCAGCGATCATCAATGCCTTTCAACCAACCAATTTGATCGCCTCTTTGGGTAAATTCATAAGGACGAATCGCTTCAAAAGTGATCCCTGAACGGCGCTCAACTTCTCGTTTAAAGACCTCAACACCAACACGCTCAAGTGTGTATTTTGTTTTCGCATTTTTGCGCTCAGTTCGGTTTCCCCAGTCGCGTTGTGTTGTCACAATAGCTTCAGCAATGGCTAAAGTGTCTTTTAAATGAATAAAACCGAATTCACTGGCTAGTCGCGGATAAGTTGCTGTATCACCATGAGTCATGGCAAGACCGCCGCCCACCAGCACATTAAATCCAATTAATTTCCCATCCTGAGCGATGGCAATAAAATTCATATCATTGGCATGCAAGTCGACATCATTCAATGGCGGAATGACGACCGACGTTTTAAATTTTCTCGGCAGATATGTTTGCCCTAATATTGGTTCTTCATCTGTTGTTACCACTTTTTCTTTATCTAGCCAAATTTCAGCATAAGCACTGGTACGAGGAAGAAGATGCTCTGAGATTTTTTTAGCCCACTCATAAGCTTGTTGATGTAATTCTGATTGAACCGGGTTAGAGGTACATAATACATTACGGTTTACATCATTTGCAGTTGCTAATGAATCAAGCCCAACATGACTCAGCATTTGATGCGCTGGCTTCACATCACCTTTTAAAATGCCATGAAATTGAAATGTTTGACGATTTGTTAAACGTACACTGCCATATAATGTGTGCTCAGAAGCAAATCTATCAATATCTAACCATTGTTTAGGTGTAATAATACCACCGGGTAAACGGCAACGTAACATCATGGCATGGCGAGGTTCTAATTTCTGCTCTGTACGTTCAGCCCGAATATCACGATCATCTTGCTGATACATGCCATGAAAACGAATCAATAGAAAGTTATCGCCTTCAAAACCCCCCGTCAGACCATTTTTTAAGTCTTCTTTAATTGTGCCGCGAAGATAGTTACTGTCATATTTCATTCTTTCACTATCAGCCAGTTTGCCCTCGACGACCAAAGGCCCGTGTTTTTTATCATTCATTAGTAGACATCCCTCTGATAACGTCGCTCAACACGCATCTCACTTAAAAATTCATCCGCTGAATCACTATCCATATTTCCATATTGACTAATAATATTTAATAAAGCCTGCTCAACATCTCGCGCCATATGATTCGCATCACCACAAACATAAATATGTGCGCCCTCTTCTATCCATTTCCACACTTCTTCGCCTTGCTCTGCTAATTTATCTTGCACATACACTTTCTGTGTCTGATCACGCGACCAAGCTAAAGAAATGTTGGTCAGTAATCCATCTTTGACGTAACGCTGCCACTCCACTTGATAAAGGAAATCTTCAACAAAATGTGGGTTACCAAAAAATAACCAGTTTTTACCTGATGCATTATCATTATCACGTTGCTGCATAAATGCGCGGAATGGCGCAATGCCTGTTCCGGGACCAATCATAATAATGGGCTTAGTGGGATCTTGCGGAAGACGAAAATTATCATTGTGTTCAATAAAAATACGTAGCTCATCGCCTTCATTTAGGCGATCAGCCAGAAAGCCTGATGCACCACCCGTTCTCGCTCGCCCATCAATATCATAACGAACAACACCAACGGTGAGATGAACCTCATCTTCAGATTCAGCTTGAGATGATGCGATTGAGTAAAGTCTTGGCGTCATAGGTCGAAGAATATCAACAAATTCCTGTGCAGATGGCTGTGCAGCGGCCTGTCTTACCATGTCAACAATGGGAGTATTTTGAGCAAAATGTAAGATAGCAGGTTTATCACTCACTAGCCCTAGCAAAGCATCATCTTTAGAAAGTTGAGCATATTTTTCTACAATGATTGATGTATTTTGTGTTAACTCAAGATGATGAGTTAAAGCTTCACGTAGCAGATAAGTCTGTTCAGCAACAGTAACTTGCTCATCCCCTGTTAACCAAAGTAAATTAATTAATTCATCAACAAGCTTAGGATCATTATCAAACCAAACACCTAGCGCATCTCCCGGCTGGTAACGTAAGCCAGAATCCCCAAGATCAATCTCAATATGGCGAATATCCTTGAGTGATCCACGCCCTGTGATCTTTTGATTACTTAACAGCGAAGCCGTTAACGGGGCTGTTTTTGTATAAGGCGAAGTGTGAATTTCATCAATACTTCCAGTTTGTGTTGCAATTAATTGCGCATTGCTCTGCGTTGGCACTCTTGCTTTTAGTAGCTGAGTTAATTCTTCAACCCAAGCTTTTGCAATCTCTTGATATTCGACATCCGCATCAACGCGTTCACGCAACACTTTAGCGCCTAATTGCGATAGCTGTGCATCAAAATCTTTACCTGCTTGGCAAAATTTTTCGTAAGAAGAGTCACCTAAAGCAAAAACAGCATAAGAAGTGTCCGTTAATTTTGGTGCTTTTTTAGAGTGCAAATATTTGTATAACGCTACTGCTTCTTCAGCAGGCTCACCTTCTCCTTGAGTTGATGCCACCAGCACCAGCACTTTTTCTTGAGCAATTTGCTTAAACTTATAATCACCTGCATTAACTAAATTAACATTCAATTTTTCGCTAATTAAACGATCTCTTAATTGCTCTGATAAGCGGCGCGCATTCCCCGTTTGCGAAGCTGAAATAATGGTAATGGTTTCATCCTGAGGTACGGCAGGACTAACGGGCGCATCAACCACAGAACTCTGGTCTATCTTTCCCCATAAATAACCCGATAGCCAAGCAAGTTGATGTGATGAAAAATCACCAACCGCAGTCTGTAAACGAGAAAGTTGCTCCGTTGATATAGGCAGTGCCGATATTGGCGCCTGTTTTTTTGTCATTATCCTGTAACCTCAATATCACTTATCAATAATTACTATCCCGATAGTTTGTCAGGTTATAACAACCTTACATAACGAGATAAGAAACTATAACCATAACTAATAGCAAAAAAGCCTAATGAAAATAGCCAATAAATCATATCGATAAAATTGGTTAACTATTATTTG
This sequence comes from Providencia sneebia DSM 19967, assembly GCF_000314895.2. Taxonomy (GTDB): domain Bacteria; phylum Pseudomonadota; class Gammaproteobacteria; order Enterobacterales; family Enterobacteriaceae; genus Providencia; species Providencia sneebia. The sequence continues at coordinate 3,393,483 of NZ_CM001773.1, forward strand.
GTAAATTAGGGTGCTTGGAGTGAAAAATACAGTAGAATACACTGCTTTTAGATTAAAAGGGGGTTGATTATGATCACAAGTATCTATAAAGATTTTCGTTTTGAGGCAGCACACAAATTACCTTACGTTCCAGAAGGTCATCAATGTGGTCGCCTTCATGGTCATTCTTTCATGGTAAGACTGGAATTAACAGGCAAAGTCAATCCAAATACTGGCTGGTTGATTGACTTTGCTGATGTTAAACAAGCATTTAAACCTATATTAGACCAACTCGATCACTATTATTTAAATGATATTGAAGGGTTAGAAAACCCAACTAGTGAAGTTTTAGCAAGTTGGATTTGGCATAAAACCAAACCCCTCTTACCATTATTAAGTGCCGTTACAGTGAAAGAAACCTGTAATGCTGGCTGTGTCTATCGCGGCGAATAAACTCACTATTGATGGCCGTGATCATCACGGCACGTCAAGCGATATTCAAATATTTATGTGTTTGAATTGAAAGACGCCAATTTCGAGCAATACAAGTATCAATGCACAATTTAGTTGCGGATGCTTTTTGGCTAATCGGTTGTAATGCAATGATAGGTTCAGCGCCTTCTGTCCGCCTTGCCAGCAAACTCTCTAACTGTTCAATATCTCTTTCTCGCGCAACAGGATGCTTAATCTCATTCGCTCGATTGATTGATGTTGTTAAAACCTCTAATCCACCTTTCATACCAACTTTAGGAGAAACTGTTACCCAAGTCTTACTTGAACATTGAATAGGATAAGTACCACTCGTTTCAATTTGGCACTGATAACCATATTCTTCGAGTGTATTTGTTAAAACTGTCAGATCATAGATACACGGCTCCCCCCCAGTAATGACGATATGTTTTGCCGTGTAGCCTTGTTGTTTCATGAGATTAACTAACTCTTTTGCATCCGCTAAAGCCCATGTATCGACATCTAAATTTTTTAATGCAATATCACCCAGTGTTGTTTCTTTGTCGTGCTCTTTTTCCCAAGTATGTTTTGTATCACACCAGCTACATCCAACAGGACAGCCTTGTAAACGGATAAAAACAGCAGGCACACCGGTGAAAACACCTTCCCCTTGCAATGTTTGAAAAATTTCATTTATTGGGTATTTCATAACTCTCTCTAGCAATGTCAGCTTAGTGCATATTATATTGCAGATTCTATCCCGCAAATAACACTCTTTATGGTAATGTAACCAACTTAGGTTCAATCGTGCGGATCATAATCATAAAAAACCGAAACAATATTCGGTAATAGCAAGCAAAGACAGGAAAAGCCATGCAAAGTAGTAAAACAAATCAACTCAGAAAGGGATTGAGTGTCAGGCATATTCGATTTATGGCCTTAGGCTCCGCAATAGGAACGGGACTCTTTTATGGTTCAGCATCAGCAATCCAAGCGGCAGGCCCTGCTGTTTTAATTGCCTATATGGTAGGTGGTGCAGCCGTTTTTATGGTTATGCGCGCACTGGGTGAAATGGCGGTTCATCAGCCTGTTCCCGGCTCTTTCTCTCATTACGCTAGCCATTATATGGGACCACTCGCAGGATTTTTGACAGGCTGGAACTATGTTTTCGAAATGCTTGTTGTTTGTCTTGCTGATATTACCGCATTCGGTATGTATATGGGATTTTGGTTCCCTCATGTAGAACAATGGATATGGGTTCTTAGTATTGTTCTATTTATTGGAGCGCTCAATTTATGCCATGTCAAAATCTTTGGTGAAATGGAGTTTTGGCTATCCATTGTCAAAGTTTCTGCCATTATTGCCATGATTGTTGGCGGAGCATTTCTGATGTTCTATGGCTTTGGTAAAGAAACTGGCCATGAAGTGGGTATTCAAAATCTTTGGGAACATGGCGGGTTTATGCCTAACGGCATAGCTGGCGTGATAGCTTCTCTTGCCATTGTCATGTTTGCATTCGGCGGTATTGAAGTTATCGGCATTACGGCTAGTGAAGCGCAAGATCCGGAAAAAACAATCCCTAAAGCAATAAATGCGGTACCAATTCGTATTTTGTTATTCTATGGATTAACGCTATTTATTTTAATGTGCATCTATCCGTGGAACCAAATTGGGCAAAATGGTAGCCCATTTGTACAAATTTTCTCCAGTTTAAATATCGCCTCAGCTGCCAATATTCTAAACGTAGTTGTTATTACCGCCGCAGTCTCCGCTATCAATAGTGATATTTTTGGCGCGGGCCGCATGATGTATGGTATGGCGCAAGATAATCAAGCCCCTAAAGCCTTCACTAAACTAACACGTAATGGTGTGCCATGGGTTACCGTGTTAGTAATGTCAGTTGTCATGCTGCTTGGTGTATATCTCAACTATTTATTACCTGAGAAAATTTTCGTTATTATTGCCTCAATTGCCACATTCGCAACTGTCTGGGTTTGGTTGATGATCTTACTTTCTCAAGTCGCTATGCGTAGAAAAATGAGTCAGGAAGAAGTCAAAAAACTGAAATTCCCAGTACCTTTCTGGCCAATAGGACCTGCAATTACTATCGCCTTTATGGTATTTGTTATCGCGTTACTCGGCTTTTTCAAAGAGACACAAGTTGCACTTATTGTTGGCTGTGTTTGGGTTGTCATGCTCACGATTGCATTCTTTATTATGCGAGCATTTCAAAAAGCGAAAAAAGCGTAAAAATCAAATAGCGGTTATATTTGAATAAAGACGACTCAACCCCAGTTATTTATAATCTAAATAACTGGGGTTTGTTTTGCATTAAGTTTATTTCAAGGCTTGTTCAATATCAGCAATTAAATCACGAACATCTTCAAGCTCAATTGATAATCTAATCAATCCGTCATTAATACTATAATAATGCCGCTCTTCTTCCGTATAAGTAGAATGTGTCATACTTGCAGGATGCTGAGCCAATGATTCACAATCACCTAAACTTACTGCTCGCGAAAATACATTAAGACGAATATAAAACCTTGTCATGTGTCTGTAAAAATTCAGCAATCATTTGAGCATTTTTAACTATTCTTTCCATTCTTACTGGCAATGTTTTCATTCCACGAATAATTAAGCTTGCGTCATGAGGAGATGGACAAGCACCAGTCATATCCTTTAATCCAACTAGCCTAATTTGTTCGGCAATCTCATGATTAGTGATAATTGCTCCCACAATGACATCACCTGACCACACATATTTTTTATCAGAGAATGAATAACAATATCGCCACCAAATATTAATGGTTTTTGTAAATAGGGAGTGCAATAAGTATTATCTACCACCACAAAAATATTATGTTGCTTTGCTATATGGCTAATCACTAGTATATCAATCAAGCGCATATTTGGATTTACAGGTGATTCAAAAAGATTGCTCGAGTATTTTCGTTGATTGATTGGACAACAATATCAGGATCACTCATATCAATATGGCGCACTTTAACTCCAAATCTTTCAAGACCATTATGAAAGAAGGAATAAGTACAACCATAATCAGTCATATCGACTAACAATTCATCACCAGAATTCATTAAGGAGCAAAATGTTGATGTAATCGCCCCCATTCCTGATGAGAAAACAATAGCTGCGTCACCTTTCTCTAAATCAGCAATTCTTTTTTCTAATAAATTTAATGTTGGATTATTAATTCTTGTATAAATATAACCTAACTTAGCACCACTAAAATATTCACCACCTTCCTCTTCACTACTAAATGAATAAGTTGCTGTTTGATAGATTGGTGGTACTAATGAACCATTATTTTCACTTTGATTATAAAAACTATGTATTATTTGGGTATCAAAAGCATAATTTCTAGACGAACTCATACTCCCTCCTATGTTTTATTCCTCTTGTGATTTCGGTAGTCGAGAACCTATAATTTGTAATGTTCGAAGAACAACGGCTAATCCACGTAATGTCTCTTTATTTTTCAATAAACTATAAATGGAATAAAGATTATAAGATTTATCTTCATAAGCTGTTTCCATTCTTGCCATATTATAAGCAGTTCCTAATTCCCAAATAGGCGATAGCGTATCCTCAAATGAGTTAGCTAATTTCTCAACTGTTCCTGTATCTAAAATATCGACTAAATCAGAAACCAAGGAAACTAAATCAACAATATTATCTAAACGATTTAATTGTAATAACGGAGCAATTTTATCAGCCAAATGATCTGCTGAATCTGAACTGAGTAATTCAACCAACTTCGCTTGTGTATTTTCATTAGACATGATGGACCTCCTATTACACTAAACCACGAATTGCTGCCCAATAAATTCCTCTATTAAAACCATTTCTAAGCAATCCTCCTAATTTAGTTGGAGGAGTAGGAATAACATCATGTTTATAATCATATTGAAGAGGCATGCCTAAATTTAATCCCATTTGTGCAACTGCCTGAACACGGCCATCATAAATTGCAGCAGGATATCCATAAATTAATTCCCCACAAATATTATCAGCAATAATTGCCGCTTGGTTATGACAACTTCCGCCAGCTTTACTTATTGGTAAATCGACTGTATCACCAATAACATAAACACCATCTACGCCATAAACTTGCATAGTTTCATGGTCAGTCGGTAACCAACCTTCTCCATTTTTATGTTCACTTAAATCTGTATTAATAACGGCTTCTACAGCAGTAATTGGTGGCGTACTGATTAAAATATCAAATGGCTGTTCTTCACCTTCCTTGGAATAAGCAATTTTTTTATCCGGATCTACTTTGTTTAAAGTAAAACCCCTCTGCGCTTTGATATTTCTAATATTAAATATTTCAGGAATAGCTTCACAAACAGGTTGTTGTAAAAATAGACAATTACGTAATAATTGAGAGACCGTAGGATAGGTATAGACGATTTCAATATTATCTCTAACACGACGTTTCCGTAAAAAATCATCTAGCATCAATGTTGTTTCCATTGGAGCAATACCACATTGATGAGGAACATTTGGTGTTTCAGGAAAAGAAACTGTAATAAATATTCTTCCCTTTTCTATTTTTGATATTTGGTCTGCAAGTTTTCGAGCTGGCTCATATGCATAAAAATGATTCCCTACTTCTTTCAAACCTTCAATTCTATCAGGGCGTGGAACACATCCTGTAGCAATAACCAAATAGTCATAATTTAATATTTTTCCAGTTTTTGATTGTATTTTTTTATTTTTAAAATCAAATAATTCTATTTTATCTATCACTAATTCAATTTCAGGTCTTAATAGAGAGCGTTCAGGTCGACTTAATTCCTCTTTAAAAAAAAGATTAAATGCAACATACATGAATGCGAGTTTATAATAATGTATCGGATTATCTGTCACTAAAGTAATCTTGATTTTTTTAGAAAAAATATTTTTATTTAATTTTCTAGCAAGAACATTAGCTAACATTGTTCCGCCAGTACCACCACCAACTATAATAATATGTTTCATTTATCCACCACTCACTTAAAATATGATTATCTATATAACAAATGAAAATATAAATATAGCTCATGATTATAAATAAACAATTTTTAAAATGACGTTAAAAAAATAATTTAATTTCTAATGTAAAAGTAAATATAAACACAATAAATTATTGTATTTATCACATCATGTTATTAAGTACCTCTCACTATTTCTATAAACCATCCAATTAACAACTCTTTTTAAGATGAATTTGCAAAAATACTACTCAATGGATAATAATCAATTAATGATTCATTTCCATTATAAAAAACATCAATAAGCGAATATATTACACACTAAAAACCACGTATTAAGTCATGATAACTTATCGTAACTGTCAATTTATTTCCAATCTCAAACAGATAAAATGCCTAGATCTGTGTTTTAACTTAATATCTAAAATTTAGGCCCAACTTGGTAAGATATAATAGAGGAGATTTGGTATACTACAGACATGCTTTTTTGTTCAAACACTCTTTCTGTAGGAATATGAAACGTGGCGAAAAGAACCTATTCTGTTAGATATATTGCAGGTCAGCCCGCTGAACGTATTCAACCAATGCCAGCACACCTGCTTGGGAAATCTCTCCCCATCGGAATACCTTTGTTCGCAGCTGGAGATACATTAGATGTGGTGACTTGGAATATCTATAAACAACAACGCCCTAACTGGAAAAACGTTTTAGGTCAGCTTGTAAAGAAAAAAATTAATCCTTTTACAAGAAGCCCAAATGTCTCCTGAGCTGGTCACTTTTGCGGCTCATCGCCAATTAATTGCAGACCAAGTTCCTGCTTTGCCTTTTTCATCTCATCCAGCAGGTGTCATGACACTAGCAACTGCACACCCTATTTATTGCTGCCCTTTAAGAGAAAAAGAACCATTACTGCGTTTAGCAAAATCTGCATTAATTACAGTTTACCCTTTACCAAATGGTAAACATTTAATGGTGGCTAATGTACATGCTATAAATTTTAGCTTTGGTGTTGATGTTTATACAAAACAATTAGCTAAACTTGGTGAACATCTTGCTAAACATATTGGCCCGGTCATATTAGGTGGAGATTTTAATGCATGGAGTCGCCAAAGGGTAAATGCCTTAAAACGGTTTATCCGAAGTGTTGGGCTAAGAGAACTCATCTATGAAAATGATCAACGAACTAAAGCATTCGGTCGACCTTTAGATTATATGTTTTATCGTGGATTAAAAGTAAAAGATAGCCACATCATGGTTACTGATGCTTCAGATCATAATCCCATCATTACTCAATTCGATTTAATTAATTAAGTTGTATTCATTCATCATCATTGCTATTTAATATCTACGATAAGTTAATTCAATTCAACTTATCGTAGGATAATCAGCAAAATAATAACTAATTACATTTATACAAGTTATAACCTAATTCCTTTGCAACAGATGCAACCATTTTTTGACCTCTTACACTATTTCCTATTGCATCCAATGGGGGAGAAAAAGCAGCTATCGCCATTACGCCCGGTATAATTGTCAAAATACCTCCACCTACCCCACTTTTGCTAGGTAACCCGACATTATATGCCCAACTCCCCGAACTATCATACATACCTTCCATTGTCATTTCTGCAAGTATACGAGGACAATTATCACGACTTAATACTTGTTCTTTTGTAATAGGGTTTATACCACCAGTTGCAATAGTGGCCCCCATTATGGCTAATTCTACAGTCGTAATTAACGTCGAACATTGTCGTGTATAAACGTCATAGGCTTCTGCTGTATCACAATACAGATATCCTGCAGAATACAGTAGCCAAGCAATACCGCGATTATGAAAGTTTGTCGTTTGCTCAGATTGATTTAACTCCTCTGAAAGAAATATATCTTTTGAAGCTAACTTCTGCTGCATAGTAAGAATTCGTTGCCAACGTTCGTCTATTGATTGTGCTTTAATAATGCTTGTTGTAGACATAGCTCCTGCATTTACTAATGGTGATAACGGTTTATCCCCATGAAGCTCTAATGCCATTACAGAATTAAAAGGCAATCCTGTTGGGCTGGTTCCTATTTTTTCTTGGATTGCGTCAGCACCAAAATCTTCTAATGCTAACGCTAATGTACAAACTTTTGATATTGATTCTATTGCAAAGCGATATTGAGCATCTCCAGTAGAAATAATATCACCTTGTACTGTTACGACAGCCAATGCACAAAGTTGACTGTCTATATTTGCTAAAAAAGGAATATAATTTGCGTTTTCTCCGCCAACTTCTCGACTAAAAGCTTGATAGGCATTATCAACTGCGGTTTGAATTTCAGCTAAATTAATCATTATCGTAGTTATCCTTTAATCAATATTATTAAAGTGAAAAAATACAATTACTCGTTATTCTTCTTATATTAGATGGATAATTAACCAGCATTCAATTTAATTCTCTTAAGATTAAATATTTGAAGTTTAATTTCATATACAGAACTAAATTAGTTAAAAATGATGATGAAGATAAATTTGAATAGAATTAAAATCTAAACAAAAATAATGTTTTTATTTGATGATTACATTTATGCATTCAAAATAAGAATAATTATTTCAAATAAAACATAATCAAATTATGTCATATTTAAATGCTCTTTATATGAACAACATATTGAATTTAATGTATTTAACAAAAACTTTAAATTTTATTTCTGAGAATAAAGGTATAACCAAAGCTTAACGTCATTTTGATATTACAAAATAACTGGTTAAATGATATAGAAAAGAAATGATTTTTAATGAAAAGAGTAAAAGCGTAATTGATAATAAGCCTTATGTTGAGATCTCGGCTCGAGTAATAACAGAATATAGCAAAAAATTAATATCTATTTCATTTCAGACAATAACTTATTGTTTGATATCTTTAATTCCACTGCATGAAAATATAATGCAGACGTTGTTGTTATGCCATGCAAAAATTATAATTCTCTACATTAAAAATGTTAGAAAAACTGCCTTATATTTTTATCTGTATTACAGCATTACAGCATTACAGCATTACAGCATTACAGCATTACAGCATTACAGCATTACAGCATTACAGCATTACAGYATTACAGYATTACAGYATTACAGYATTACAGYATTACAGYATTACAGYATTACAGYATTACAGTATTACAGTATTACAGTATTACAGTATTACAGTATTACAGTATTACAGTATTACAGTATTACAGTATTACAGTATTACAGTATTACAGTATTACAGTAAAATAATTTCTCAACTAGTATTGCTAGCTCACTATTTTTTATGCATAAAAAACGCCATGCTATTAACTAGCATGGCGTTATAAGTGGCGGAACGGACGGGACTCGAACCCGCGACCCCCTGCGTGACAGGCAGGTATTCTAACCAACTGAACTACCGCTCCACTCTATTCTTCGCCTTTCGGCTGCTTATCWCATTGCAATAAGCCTTTAATTTAATGTCTGGCAGTTCCCTACTCTCACATGGGGAGACCCCACACTACCATCGGCGCTACGGCGTTTCACTGCTGAGTTCGGCATGGGGTCAGGTGGGACCACCGCGCTATTGCCGCCAGACAAATTCTGTTTTATTCCCGTTATGCCATTTCCTGACCTAACCAGAATACCAATCCTGAACAAGCTGCTGTGTCCTTCACCTTTCGGCTTCTCACTCACATTGAATCAACGTCATCTCTCATCTCGAAAACACCTTCGGTGTTGTCAGGTTAAGCCTCACGGTTCATTAGTATTGGTTAGCTCAACGTATCGCTACGCTTACACACCCAACCTATCAACGTCTTAGTCTTAAACGTTCCTTTAGGACTCTTAAAGAGTCAGGGAAGACTCATCTCAAGGCAAGTTTCCCGCTTAGATGCTTTCAGCGGTTATCTCTTCCGCACTTAGCTACCGGGCAATGCCATTGGCATGACAACCCGAACACCAGTGGTGCGTCCACTCCGGTCCTCTCGTACTAGGAGCAGCCCCTTTCAATCTTCCAACGCCCACGGCAGATAGGGACCGAACTGTCTCACGACGTTCTAAACCCAGCTCGCGTACCACTTTAAATGGCGAACAGCCATACCCTTGGGACCTACTTCAGCCCCAGGATGTGATGAGCCGACATCGAGGTGCCAAACACCGCCGTCGATATGAACTCTTGGGCGGTATCAGCCTGTTATCCCCGGAGTACCTTTTATCCGTTGAGCGATGGCCCTTCCATTCAGAACCACCGGATCACTAAGACCTACTTTCGTACCTGCTCGAGTTGTCACTCTCGCAGTCAAGCTGGCTTATGCCTTTGCACTAACCGCATGATGTCCGACCATGCTTAGCCAACCTTCGTGCTCCTCCGTTACGCTTTGGGAGGAGACCGCCCCAGTCAAACTACCCACCAGACACTGTCCGCATCCCGGATAACGGGACGACGTTAGAACATCAAACATTAAAGGGTGGTATTTCAAGGTTGGCTCCATGCAGACTGGCGTCCACACTTCAAAGCCTCCCACCTATCCTACACATCAAGGCTCAATGTTCAGTGTCAAGCTATAGTAAAGGTTCACGGGGTCTTTCCGTCTTGCCGCGGGTACACTGCATCTTCACAGCGAGTTCAATTTCACTGAGTCTCGGGTGGAGACAGCCTGGCCATCATTACGCCATTCGTGCAGGTCGGAACTTACCCGACAAGGAATTTCGCTACCTTAGGACCGTTATAGTTACGGCCGCCGTTTACTGGGGCTTCGATCAAGAGCTTCTCCTTACGGATAACCCCATCAATTAACCTTCCAACACCTGGCAGGCGTCACACCGTATACGTCCACTTTCGTGTTTGCACAAAACTCTGTTTTTAATAAACAAATGCAGCCCGCTGGTATCTGCGACTGTCTTTATCACCATCCGCAGGGGACTTCACATAATGCCACCAAGACTTCTCCCGATGT